>CAIPNE010000772.1 GCA_903866355.1 uncultured Gammaproteobacteria bacterium | reverse complement strand
GCGCCCTGCGCCATCTTGATTTGGAGGTCGTCGGCATTGACGAGGTATTCGCTGGTGACACCGAAACGGCCAGAGGCTACCTGCTTGATCGCGCTGCGCCGTGAATCGCCGTTTGCGTCCAGCTTGAAGCGCGCTGGGTCTTCGCCACCTTCGCCCGTATTCGAGCGCCCGCCGATGCGGTTGAGCGCCACGGCGAGAGTTTCGTGGGCCTCGGCGCTGATGGATCCGTAGGACATGGCGCCAGTCTGAAAGCGCTTCATGAGGCTTTCTACGGACTCCACTTCCGACAACGGCACGGGGGTCGGGGCAACTTTTAGCCGGAACAAACCACGCAGGGTCGCCATGTGCGCGCTTTGTTTATCGACCAACGAGGTGTATTCGCGAAAGATGTCCTCGCGACCGGTACGCGTGGCGTGCTGGAGTTTGTAGACGGTCTCGGGGTTGAATAAGTGATATTCACCGTCGCGCCGCCACTGGTATTCGCCACCGGAATCTAGCTCCGGTTGGGTCGCTCGGCGGCTCGGAAATGCGTGATGGTGGCGGAGGTTGATTTCGCGCTCGATCACTTCAAGGCCAATGCCACCGATGCGGGTTGCCGTCCACGTGAAGTAGCGATCGACGACGGCTTGGTCCAAGCCGATGGCCTCAAAAATTTGCGCACCCCGATAGGACTGCACGGTAGAAATGCCCATTTTGGACATGACTTTTACCAGCCCCTTGTTGATCGCCTTGATGTAATTACGCACGGCGGTGTCGCGCAGGGTTTCTGCGGGCTTGCGGCCTTTGAGCGCGGCTTCTTTTAGAACGCCCTGCTGCAAGAGGTCGTTGAGGGTCTCGAACGCTAAGTAGGGGTTCACCGCATCCGCGCCGTAGCCAAGCAGGGTCGCGAAGTGGTGCACTTCCCGCGGTTCGCCGGATTCAACCACCAGCCCGACCCGCATGCGCCGACCATTGCGCACCAAATGGTGATGCGTGCCAGCCGTGACCAACAGCGCCGGAATGGGCGCGTAGGTGTCGTCCATGCCCCGGTCAGAGAGGATGACAAAAGAATGGCCCGCGTCGATGGCGGCATCGGTTTCATCAAACACGCGTGCGAGCGCAGCTTCCAAACCCGGAAGACCCTCGGCAATCGGGTAGAGCGCGGTCACGGTCTGAGTACGAAAGCCCTGCTGGTCGAGATGTCGTAGTTTGGCCAAATCGGCGTTATTGAGTACGGGGGACTCTAGCTTGATCCGCCGACAACTCACCGCGGTGGGTGCTAAGAGGTTGTTCTCAGGGCCAATAGGGGTGGATACCTGAGTGACTAGCTCCTCACGGATACCGTCCAATGGTGGGTTGGTCACCTGGGCAAAGAGTTGTTTGAAGTAGTCGTAGAGCAACCGGGGCTTGTTAGACAGCACCGCAAGCGCGGCATCGGTGCCCATCGAGCCCAGCGGTTCTTCGCCCTTTTCTGCCATGGGCTGCAGGATGATGCGCACATCTTCCTGCGTGTAGCCGTAGGCCTGTTGCCGTTGCAGCACGGTTTCGTGATCGATGGCATGCACGTGCGCGGCGCTCGGCAGCGAGCTCAGCGGCAGATAGTGGGTGCTCAGCCAATCGGCATACGGGTGCTCGGTGATATAGCGCTGTTTAAGCTCCGCATCATCGATGATGCGGCCCGCTTCGGTATCTACCAAGAAGATCTGCCCGGGGTGCAGCCGTTCCTTGATGGCGATGTTTTCCGGCGGAAAATCCAGCACGCCGACTTCGGACGCCATGACGACCATGTCGTCTTTGGTGACGTAATAGCGCGAAGGACGCAGGCCGTTACGGTCCAGCACCGCGCCGATGATGCGCCCGTCGGTAAAAGCAATGCAGGCCGGGCCATCCCAAGGTTCCATCAGGCAACCGTGATATTCGTAAAACGCCTTACGGGCCGGATCCATTTCCGCGTGTCCACTCCACGCCTCGGGAATCATCATCAGTACGGCCAGCGGTAGCGGTCGACCGGCCATGTGGAGGAATTCGAGCACTTGGTCGAAGCTGGCGGAATCGGAGCTACCTTCGATAACGATGGGGAATAGCTTTTTGAGATCCGCACCGAACAGCTCGGACTCGCACAGTGCTTCGCGGGCGCGCATCCAGTTGATGTTGCCGCGCAGGGTGTTGATCTCACCGTTGTGCGCGATATAGCGAAACGGATGTGCCAGCGGCCAAGACGGGAAGGTGTTGGTTGAGAAGCGTTGATGGACCAGCGCCAACGCGCTCTCCACCAGAGGGTCGCTGAGGTCAGGGAAATGCATTTTTACCTGTGCCGCGTTGAGCATCCCTTTATAGATAAGGGTGCGGGGCGACAGACTGGGCACGTAGAAGAGCGTTTTTTCGCTCAGCGTAGAGCCCCAGATAGCGTGTTCTAGACGTTTGCGAATGACATAAAGCTTGCGCGCGAACGCCGCTTCGTCGGGGAGCGTTGCCGCCCGGCCGATGAACACCTGCTTGAATGCGGGTTGGCAGGCCAAGGCTGTTGGGCCAATCGCGCCGTCCTCGATGGGCAGCGCGCGCCAACCGAGGAGGGTCTGGTTTTCTTCGGCCACGATGCGGGCTAGCGTCTGCTCACATTCGGCGCGCTGCGCGGGGTCACGGGGTAGAAAGACCAGTCCGGCGGCATAGTGACCGACCGCTGGGAGTTCAAACCCGAGTGCCGCGCACT
>CAIPNE010000771.1 GCA_903866355.1 uncultured Gammaproteobacteria bacterium | reverse complement strand
GACGCCTGCTACACCTGGTGGAGCAACCGCGGCCAGGCCTACGCCAAGAATGTGGGCTGGCGGCTCGACTACCACCTGGCCACACCGGCCTTTGCCGCGCTGGCGCGCAGCGAAGCGATTTACAAAGACGAACGGTTTTCAGACCATGCGCCCATCACGGTGGGCTATGAGTTTGCGCTTTGATCAGATAAGGGAAGAAACCGCTCTCGAATGAAGGCTGCTAGTCATTTAGATCAACAGAACGTCCGGTTAGCAGCGATTGCAGTCAACCGGCACTGCACTCAGTAGTGCTGTCCTGGTTGGCTTCATTTACAGCCACTGTGGCTTCATTTTTAGAAATGAGCCTACCTCTATGTGACAGGGTTCCCCTGTTAGGCAGCAGTTCACCCAAGCGACAGCCCGCCATCCACAACCAAGCTCGCACCGGTCATGAACTGCGATTCATCACTTGCAAGAAACGCGGCGGCGCTGGCGATGTCTGTCGGGTCCCCCAACCTGCGCAGCGGCGTTCGATTGAGCACTGTTTCACGCCGCTCGGGATGAGCCGTCAGGTAGGGCTGGTTCATAGGCGTGTCGATCGCACCGGGGCAAAGCATATTCACTCTCACGCCGGTAGGCCCCAAGGCCGCCGCCAGCGCTCGACCCCACTGGCGCAAGCCCCCCTTGGAGGCGCAGTAATGCGCTTGCTCTGGTATCACGCGATCCTCGTTGATGGAACTCACGATGACGATGGAACCACTGCCGGTTTGCACCATCGTTTTAGCCGCTTCCTGAGTCAGCGCCATTGTGGCCATGAGGTTGACACCGAGGATGCGCTGCATGTCCTCGTCCGTGAGCTCAAGAATGGGCTTACGCTGTGAAACCCCGGCGTTGGCGATAACAATGTCGAGACGGCCCAGGTGCTCATGGGCTTGTTGTACCAGGGCACGCGCGGCAGACATATCCGAGAAGTCCGCTGCCAGTGCAAATGCCCGCACGCCCAGCCCTTGCAGCAGGACTACTGTCTGGTCGGCCAACTCCATGGTGCGGTCATGAATCACCACATCCGCACCACGGCGGGCCAACTCTAGCGCCACGGAACGTCCAATTCCGGTCGTTCCCGCACCTGTGACCAGGGCGCATTTGCCTTTCAACTGTCTAACTGCCGTCATTCGAATGGAATTCCTTGGCCCTTAAGCAGGCCCTTCAAGTAACCCACAGCGAACAGCCGACCCATGGTTTCATAACCAACAGTCACGGCGCTTCCGGCCGTGCCAGCGTTCAGCGCTTCCGCTGCCACATGTTCTCCCTCCATGGCCGGTACGTGGTCCACCCGTATGAATGCATCTATACCTGCATCGTCATAGGTTTTCAGTAGCGCGCCCATGTCGGTAGGTCCGTCATCATGGAACACCTCGTGGAAGCATTCTGGGGTGCCCACCACATCGCGCCAGTGGATGAACGGGATGCGACCAGCCTTTCCCCAACGTGTAGCCAGCGCAGGCACGTCGTCATGAACCAAACCTAAGGTGGCCTGGCAAAAGGTCACGCCATGGGTGGGCGCGTCCAATAGACCCAGCGCCCGATCGAAGCCAGCCACGGTTCCGAAAATCCGTCCCACGCCGCGGATGCTGGGGACGGGTGGGTCGTCAGGATGCAGCCCCATTTTGACGCCGTGCTCCGCCGCCACTGGACCCACGCGTTCAATGAAATAGGCGTAGTTCTCCCATACTTGCTCAGCTGGAATAACCCCCACGCCGTCCAATGGCTTGTGATCCTGCATCTTTGACTGGTCAAAACCGCTGGCGAGAGCGCCGCCCCGAATCGGGATGTCGGCCTGGGTCCTGCCCCAGTTCATGCCGACCATGAAGTTGTAGCAAAGTAATCGTATGCCCAGCCGGCCCATGTTCTGCAACATGCGTTTGTAAGCTTCGATGTCGATATCCCTACCGGGCAAGCCTTGCTTGATGCGACGCATGTCCATCTGGTCACCCTCCAGACCCGAGAGCGTCAAGCCATGCTTGGCAAAGTTCTGCTGTGCGGCCTTCAGGGTATCAAAGTCGGATGGCGGCGGCGCAGACGTAATGTCGGGATTGAGTTTGCAGATCGCATGGCGCACACCGAGTTGACGAGCTAGTGCCCAGCGGCGGTCTACCCTTGCTGGCAGCATATCGCAGATACGAATGGTCATCTCTACAACTCCTTCATCGTGCGGCCCAGATAGCCATAGCGAACAAACGCGTCGCGCAGGATGTCAGGATCTGCTAATGGGCGGGGGGTTTCCATCTGCAACCACGCACGCAATAGCATGCGTTTGCGCTCAGGCTCAGGGTGGTCCAAGAACTCGGTGCGCGCATGCAGTACCGTGTCATTCGACAAAAGCTGGATGTCGCCTGGCTGAAAGTCCATCTCCAACATGTGCTCGGGGCGCCCCGCCGCTGCATCCATAAAGTCGAAAGCCTCGCTGACAATTGACGGTATCGCACTATTTTGGCGCCGGTAAGCGGACTCGATGAAGTTGCGGTTGTATCGGCATGCCCACAGTCCATCTTTTTCACTGAAGACCGGAATCCGAGGTCCAATAGGCGCCTCCTCAGGAGCGTTTTCATCTCTGCGGTCCCATGGAAAACCTTCGAGCAAGACGGGCAAAAGATCTGCGCGCTCAGTTATCAACGCATTCAATACAGAGATCGAACTTGCAATGCGCGAGATACCGCCCTCTCTGGCCTGGCGCAGACACAATAACCCGACGACATCCGTCAAGTCGATATGAAACTTGGCGTCACGGTTGGTCGCATAGCCGCGTGCGAAACCGTTGGGCAGAGTTCCTTTGTCTGTAATGTGTGCGAAATATTCTCTAGCCGCATTTTGTGACACAGGTGTGCCCAAATGCACGCACAAACCGCAATATGCGAGTTCTGCGTCCTCAACCGATAGACCATCGACAGGGAAACCCCGCAGGAGCACAAAACCACGGCCATTGCGCAGCTCGGTTCCGACTTCTTGCAGCAATCGTGTCAGGCCTGGCAGGCGAAAGGTATCAACGTTGATATCCACCAGGCCACGGCCACTATTTTTTACATTTGCAAGTGCAACAAGGATCTCAGATCGCTGCGGTGGTGTTAAGGTAATTCTCCATGCGGAGTCGACTTCCATGACGGGCGCCAGCCAGGCGCTGGGGTGGATCACAGGCAACGTTTTGGGCATATCAATCTTTCAGAAAATGTCGTCTCGAATACAAGCCTTGGCATGCCCTGGAGCTACTTCCAGGAGCGGCGGCACGGATGTCGCACAGGCCGAAACTGCGTATGGACATCGCGAGCGAAAAGAGCACCCAGAGGGCAGCGCATGCGGGCTCGGAAGGTCGCCAAGCAGAATCTCTTTGTGCCTTTGTGCGCCGGGTGTGCGCGATGGAACAGCCGCCAGCAAGGCCTTCGTGTAGGGGTGTAAGGGGTTGAGGTATAGGGCGTCTGCCGGTGCAATTTCAACGATGCGCCCAAGGTACATGACGGCAACCCGGTCAGACAGGTAGCGAATGACCGCCAGATCATGGGATACGAAAAGCAGAGTCAATTTCAGGCGTTGTCGCAGATCACGCAACAGAGCGAGAATCTGCGCTTGGATAGACACATCCAGCGCCGAAACAGGCTCGTCCGCAACGATGAACTCCGGCTCCAGTGCAACAGCGCGGGCGATGCCTATTCGCTGTCGCTGGCCACCGGAAAACTCATGCGGGTATCGGCGTGCGTGTGAATGCTGCAGCCCCACCATGCTCAAAAGATCATGCACGCGAGCCAAACGTACCGCACTGTTGGCGCCTATCCGATGGATCTCAAGTGGTTCGATGAGCGCATCCTCGATGGTCTGGCGCGGGTCGAGCGCTGAGTAGGGGTCTTGAAACACAACCTGCATTCGCCGACGATACGGATGGAGTTCACTGCGCGACATTTTAGTGATGTCATCCCCATCGAACAACACTTGTCCTGACGTCGGTTTGACGAGCCGCAGGATGGCCTGCCCAAGTGTTGACTTTCCAGACCCGGACTCCCCAACCAGTCCCAACACCTCACCGCGTCGAATGGACAGTGAAACGTCGCTCACGGCGCGCAAGGTCCCTGCCTTGCCACCGAAGCCTGCACCACTGCTATTGAAATGCACGTCGAGGTTTCTCAATTCGACAAGTGTGTCTGGTTTGTTCATGCTGTCCAAGCCGGTAGTTCAGTCGCGCGGGCACACCGCACCCAATGGTCTGGTGCGACTTCTTGCCGTATCGGATCGGTGGTCTCGCATAGTCCGGACTTGGCGTAATTGCAGCGCGGATGAAAGTTGCATCCACTTGGCGGGCGGCGCGGATCTGGCATATTCCCAGGAATAGCTTCCAGCGTGTGGGAACTGTCCATGTCGAGGCGCGGTGCCGACCGCAGCAATCCTCTCATGTAAGGATGGGTTGGAGCCTCCAATGCCATCTTGGCTGGCGCGTCTTCAACAATCTTGCCCGAATACATGACGGCTACCCGGTCAGCCGTACTGGCAACCACGCCAAGGTCATGCGTCACGAAAAGCACCGCCATGCCAAGTTCACGCTGCAGTCCCGCGATGAGGTCGAGAATTTGCGCTTGAATGGTCACATCAAGGGCCGTGGTTGGCTCGTCTGCGATCAGCAGTCTTGGGCGGCAGGAGAGGGCTGTGGCGATCATGACGCGTTGGCGCATGCCACCGGAGAGTTGATGCGGGTAGTCAGCCAACCGTCGCGCCGGGTCAGGTATGCCGACCATCGCCAGCATCGCGGCTGCGTCATCGAGCGCAATGCGGCGAGACTTGCCTTGATGCAGGCGGATAGCTTCCGCCACCTGGTCGCCTATACGCATGACGGGGTTGAGGGAGGTCATTGGCTCTTGAAAGATCATGCCAATATCGCTACCTCGCAACTTGCGATGCTCCGCGGCAGATAGCTTGAACAAGTCGACGATCTTTCCATCGCGACCTGTCCAAAGCGCTTGGCCGCTCACGATGCGGCCGGGCGGCATTTGGATCAGCCCCATGATCGCCAGCCCGGTGACAGACTTGCCAGATCCGGACTCACCGACCAGGGCCAGCGTTTCGCCGGCATGCACGGTGATATTGACGTCTTGCACAGCCGCAACCTCGCCTCGCCGGGACTGGAATGCAATCGAAAGTCCGCGTACATCCAGGATGGGACTGTCACCCGACATGTTCGGCGTCCGCATTTACATCCATTACCCCATCCACCACTGAAGAATGGTGTTGGCCTCGCATCAGAGCTTCTTGTAGCGGGCGTACACGGCTTCGACGTCCGCGCCGACAGCAGCAAATTCACCACGCGCGCGGCTTTCTACTGCTGCATGTTCTTCGGATTTGCGCAACACTTCCAATATGTGTTCTTGCGGAATTACCAAGACGCCATCAATGTCTGCAAACATGAAGTCGCCTGGATTGACGGTCACCGTGGCTGTAAGCGCGCCGCGCAGCGCCACGGGTAACTGCCAACGGTAATAGCTCCATCGACGCACCGCCTCTACAGGAGAGAAATACCGTGCGAATACCGGAAAGTCCATCGCCAGAATATGCCGGGAGTCCCGCGTTCCACCATCAATGATGGCGCCGACCACTCCTTTGGCCCTGCCAAGTACCGCATTCATTTCGCCATAGTGAGCGACTCGCGTGTCGAAGCCACAGTCACGCACATCTACGCATGGATGGCGCATTTCACCAAACAGTTTGATACGTCGCTCGCGCAGGCCTTCATCGCCAACCGGGTCATTGATACCCTGGATCGTGAAAGCAGGTCCAGCCACCACCATATCGGGGCGAAGGGGTCGCAAGTCGGTGGAGAGTGCTTGATGGGGCAGTCCCATTTCATCCAGCACGTCGTAGACCAGCCCGCTATAGAGTTGGCGATAACGGTCGATGATCTCGACCATGTCGGGAGAGGATTGAATGATCGTGGCCATGATTAAGCTTTCGAGAGCCAGGCGTCGGCAAGCAACCATGCACCACCAATGTCGAGCTTGAGATTCTTAACTCGGCGATTGGCGGCGATGCGCGTATCGCGAAAGAACAGGAAGGCGTAGTAATCTTGCTCTAGCAAAAGGCGCTGGGCCTGCGAGTAAAGGGCCTTGCGTTTTGCTTGGTTTGATTCCCGGCGAGCAAGATCAACTGCGTCGAAGATGGCACTGTTCTTGAAGCCGGCCCAATTCTGCGATGCCTGTGCGCCAAAAAATGGTCCGAACACATGGTCAGGGTCTGCCCGGGGTACATTGATTCGACCCATCGCCACTTCGTATTGATAGCCGAGTACCTTGGGCACGAACGCCTGCCGTTCCAACACCTCGATTTTCATGTCGACGCCCACATTGCGGAGTTGGGCCTGGATGAACTGCGCCACCTGAGTGTCGGGATCTCGCTGGATGATGCTCATGGTTACAGTGAGTGGCATACCTCCCCCAGCTTGGGCGAGAAGCTTTTTCGCCCGGGCCGGGTCGTAGGCTGGGACCTTCAGAGTGTTGTCGTAGGCCCAATCCGCTGGCGCAATCAAGGTTGGCGTTACTTTGCCAAAACCCCGGGTAATCGCCTTCATGATGCCCTCGCGGTCGATAGCCGCGTTGAAGGCTGCGCGTATAGCAGGGTTGTTGAAAGGCGGCTTCGTCGTGTTGAAAGCGACCCATTGGGCGATGCCAACCGGGTTTCTGACCAATACGAGCGCCTTATTGGCAGTCACCTCATCGAAGTCCTTGGGTGTAATCGTATCGGTTAGCAACACGTTGCCAGACTTAACTTCGACCATCTTGACTGCAGTACTGGTAATGAAGCGCATATTGATGCCATCCAGATATGGCAATGGTTTCTTGTCGACGCCCATACGCCAGTAGCGGTCGTTTCTCACCATATTTACGCCGGTGCCTGAGATCCATTCGACAAACTTGAATGGACCGGTACCTACTGGATTGCGGCCAAAATCTGCGCCAAATTTATTAATGGCTGTTGGTGAACTGATCATGCCAGCCTCCACCGCGAGGCTGGCAAGCGCTGCGCCAGATGTTGCCTTTAGATTGACCCGTAATGTTGAAGCATCGATCACGTCAACGGATTGGATATCGGCCAAGTCGCCGCGGCGGGGGGCATTGGTTGCTGGGTCAATGGCACGACGCAAATTGAACGCTGCTGCCTCTGCGTCAAATGGGGTGCCATCGTGAAAAACGACGCCCCGACGCAGCTTGAAGGTTATTGCAGTGTTGTCGCCATTCCAAGTCCACGACACGGCCAGGGCGGGCTCCAGATTGCCCTTCTCATCGAAACGCAACAGGCCTTCGTAGAGGCCAAGCAACACATAGCGGTCGGAGGTTGGCGCATCGCCCATGATCGGGTCAAGGCTCTTTGGCTGTGTATCCAAAGAGCAGGTCAACGTTCCACCGCGCAACGGCAGGTCGGCCGCCAGCGCGCTCAATGGCGCAGAGATTGCAATTCCAGCGGCAACACCGGTTTTCAAAACACGGCGTCGATCAAAAGCGGGCTTGTCCATAATTTTTCCTAGGTATTTTTAACAACGAAGGTGTTGGCACATTCGGAATGATGAGCCAATCAACTCTTATCTTATCTGATAAGTTTAAATTGTCAACTACCAATGAAAACAGATTTTAACGGATCATTAAAAATGCCTACTTATATGATATCATTTGAGCCATGAACTCCCCCCTACCGCGCGTGCCTCACAGGCCCACAAATGGCTCTGAAAGAGGCCGACTTTCTGCGACTGTCAAGGAGCATCTGACACAACGCATAGTGGCAGGTGTGCTCCGGCCGAATGACGAGTTGCCCTCCGAATCAGAACTTGCGGCCCAGTTCAAAGTAAGCAAACCCGTCATTCGTGAAGCGCTGGGGTCGCTTGCGGGACTCGGGTTGGTGCAGATAAGGCAAGGACGCCCCACTATCGTGCAGGGACTGACTTCCGCTCCGCTTGATCAGTTCTTTGGGGTTGCTATGGGGGTCAGCGAAAACGGCTTGCGCGAGGCGCTCGAACTGCGAAGAGCGCTTGAAACTGAGGCGGCAGCGCTTGCCGCAACACACGCCTCCCCACAACACATCGAGCGCCTTGGCGAAATCATTGCTTCGATGCGCAAGTGCCCAGACGACCTTGATGCCTGGTTGCCGGCCGACTTGGCGTTTCATATGGCACTTGTGCGTAGCACTGGAAATTCACTGTTGCAGTTTCTGATTGAGGCGCTCTCCGATGTCATGCGCCAGTCAATCAATGCCCTCGGTAGCCAAACAGATCTGCGTGACCCAGCCACCACATTGAAAAGGCATGAGCGAGTATTCGAAGCTGTTTGCGCACACGACCCGGAGGCTGCACGCGCCGCAATGCATGCCCATTTCGCGGCGACACACGACGTGGTGTTGGCAATTGGCAAAGACCAGACTCGACTCAGCAGGTAAACACAAATGGTACGAATGCTGCTTTCGCGTCTATCCCAAATTGCCACAGTTGTGTTGTTGGTGTGTGCCACCATCTTCGTCCTTACAAACATGTTGCCGGGCGATCCCACGGTGACAATTCTTGGTGAGCAGGCCAGCGCCGAGCAACGCGCCATTGCGCGAGAACAACACGGATTGGACCTGCCGGCACCAGTGCGATTCGTCCGCTGGCTCAAAAATGCGGCTACTGGGGATCTTGGGCGCTCGCTGAGGAGCAACGAACCCGTGGCCCGTATGCTGGCAGATCGCATTCCGGTCACGCTTGAGTTAACCGCGCTGTCAATCCTGGTTGCGATAGTGATTGGCCTGCCAGCTGGAATCATTGCCGCGCGTGCCCGCGGTTCTTTCTTGGACGTGCTGGTCAGCATTGCTGCCATGACCAGTGTTGCCATTCCCTATTTCTGGATGGGGATTCTTCTGATCATGCTTTTTGCGCTTAAGTTGTCCTGGTTGCCGCCATCGGGCTACATACCGTTCCTCACCGATCCCATCGGAAATCTGACACGAATGATCTTGCCGGCGCTGACGATCGGAACTGCATTTGCAGCCCTGATCATGCGCCAGACGCGGGCTTCGCTGCTGCAGGTCATGTCACAAGACTACATCCGTTCGGCTAGGGCCAAGGGGCTGTCGGAGTCCGCAGTTCTGATCCGCCATGGGCTGCGCAATGCGCTGATCCCCGTGCTGACGGTCATAGGTTTACAGATTGGCGCGTTGTTGGGTGGCGCGGTTGTCACAGAAACTGTTTTCTCGCTACCGGGCCTTGGTCGCATGATGGTTGAAGGCATTTTTCAGCGCGATTTTCCAGTCATTCAGGGGGCGATCCTGTTTATTGTTTTGTGCGTGATCGTCGTCAATCTGCTTACCGATCTACTCTACGCGTGGCTCGACCCGAGGATCTCATTATGAGCACTCCGAACATCGCCGTGTCCCCGGTGCCAGTGCAGCCACTCACGCGCCTATGGGTGATACTGTTACGACGAGTCGCGACGAGTTGGCAGGGCGCATTCGGTCTAACGGTCTTGGCGTTCACCATCGTGCTGGCATTGGGCGCCAACTTGATTGCCCCGCATTCCCCCATTGATATCAACATGGACGCAATACTTGCGGCGCCCTCGTCCGCATACTGGTTTGGCACCGACGAACTCGGGCGTGACATCTTCAGCCGTGTTGTATTTGGTGCCCGCATATCGCTCCAGATTGTCTTGGCTGCGGTTGGGCTTGCACTTCTTGCAGGGGTCACGATCGGCTTGCTGTCGGGTTGGCTTGGTGGGCGCTGGGATACGGCAATCATGCGCGCCATGGACGCCTTGCTTGCGTTTCCCTTTCTGGTACTGGCTCTGGCGATCATTGCGATCCTAGGGCCGGACCTGACGAATGCCATGTTGGCCATTGCAATCACGAAAACCCCTGGTTTTGCGCGATTGGTGCGCAGTGAAGTACTCACGATCAAACATGTCGACTTTGTTAAGGCAAGCGTGGCACTGGGCGCTACCGATCTACGCATCATTGTCCGGCACATCTGGCCAAACGTCGCTGGGAGCGTGATTGTTTTCGGTTCGCTTGCCGGTTCTCAGGCCTTGGTTACCGAGTCCGCTTTGTCGTTTTTGGGCTTGGGCGTGCAACCGCCGACACCCAGTTGGGGTTCGATGATTGCAACCGGCATGGACTACTCATCATCCTGGTGGTGCTCATTTTTTCCTGGCCTTGCAATATTCTTCGTGGTGCTCGCCTTCAATCTGCTGGGCGACGCGTGCCGCGACGCGCTGGATGCACGCCTTGGCGAGCACTGATTTCGACCCGTTCAAATGGCTGCGGCCGCCCCCGCAAATGCCACGCACGGTGTGCAGATGACTGGCGACAGCGAAGTCACATGAAGGTTGAGCGGCAGTTGACCCCGCGCGTGGAGCGGGTGTTTGAATGCAACACCGAAGTTGGCGAGAGCCCCTTGTGGGACGCTGCCACCGGCCTGCTCTATTGGGTCGACATCCCTACAGGCCAAGTTTTCTGCGGTGACCCCGTAACGGGCAAGTACACCCGCCGCAGTGCCAAGGGTGCAGCCGGATCGCTGGCTTTGTGCCGTTCTGGCGGGCTGCTTGTCGCAACAGGGCAGCGGCTCGAGCAATGGTCAAGGGATCTCGCCGCATCTGAACCGGCCTGCGTCGCAAACATGCCAACCCGCCCGGTGCCCAGCAGATTTAACGACGGCAAGGCAGGACCAGACGGAAAATTCTGGGTCGGCAGCATGGACCCGCAGCCGGACCGTGGTGCGACCGGCGCGATACATGGCATGGCACTAGGACAGCAGCCGGTCCTGTTGGCTGAACACTTGCTGGTTCCCAATGGAATCGCATGGTCCCCGGCGGGCGACCGCATGGTTTTTTCAGACTCTGGTCGAGGTGCAGTCTGGTCGGTGCCCTTCGATCCCGTCCATGGGCCATTGGGGATGCCGACCCCATGGCTGGACTGGCGCGTGGATTCTATGGGCATGCCCGATGGTGCCGCCATGGACCAGGAAGGCTGTTACTGGAGTTGTGGCATCTTTGCCGGCGCAATCCATCGCTTCGATCCGTCTGGCACCCACTTGGAGAGCTACTGCCTGCCCATCAGTCAGCCCACGATGTGCTGCTTCGGCGGGGACGACCTCAGGACACTGTTTGTAACCTCCATGACATTGAGACTCGATGCTGTTGCGCGTGCTGCGCAGCCCTTGGCAGGCACTGTCATTGCATTCAGGGTGGAGGTTGCAGGTGCGCCTGTCGGGGTGTTTGAATGACTACTGGCCAATCGCTGTGGCTCAAGAATGGCAAGGTTGAAGCCAAAATCGCATTGCGCGGCGCAGAGTTGAAGTCGTTGCGATTCGCAGATCACGAGTTCATCTGGCAAGGTGACCCAGCGTGGTGGTCCTTCAGTGCACCATTGTTGTTCCCCGTCATCGGGCGGCTACCCGATCAGCGGATCAAGCACAACGGAAAAATGCTTCATCTTCCGCCCCATGGCTTTGCCCGAGACCTCCTGTTCTCTGTGGACGATGCCGGGCCAGCGCACGTCAATTTGAGTCTTCATGCATCCCCAGCAACACTGGAGATGTATCCCTTTAAGTTCGAGTTACACGTGCGATTTGAGCTTAGTGGTGATAGCCTGCAACAGCAGGTAAGAATTGCCAATGCCGGAGACGAGCCAATGCCTGCGAGCTTCGGTTTCCATCCGGGGTTTTGCTGGCCAGTCCGGCAAACAACACGGGAGGCACACAGTGTTCGGTTCACAAACTCG
>CAIPNE010000770.1 GCA_903866355.1 uncultured Gammaproteobacteria bacterium | reverse complement strand
GCCATCACGGCGCAGGAAATGTGTACCGAAATGGTCGCCGAGGATTTAGCCGCGGCCCAACGTTTGGCGCTGCTGCGCGCGCATGGTCACCACCTCGCGGTGCCGCGAGAAACAAACTAAAAGGGGACCCGCGCAATGCCTAAAACTTTGCCAATTTTTATTGCTGGCCATCGCGGCATGGTGGGTGCGGCCATCGTGCGGCGGCTGCAGGCACTGGGTTACCGCAATCTGGTTACCGCCACGCGGGCGCAACTCGACCTCACCGACCAAGCGTGCGTGCGGGCTTTTTTCGCCCAACATCAATTCTCGCAAGTGATCTTGGCCGCCGCCAAAGTGGGCGGTATTCACGCCAACAACAGTTACCCGGCCGACTTCATTTACGAGAATCTGATGATTCAGGCCAATGTTATCGCCGCCGCGCACGCCACGGGCGTCGAGCGTTTGTTGTTTCTGGGGTCCTCGTGCATTTATCCAAGGCTAGCACCGCAACCCATGCGCGAAGACGCGCTGCTCACCGGGCCACTGGAGCCTACCAACGAGCCTTATGCGGTCGCCAAGATTGCCGGCATTAAACTTTGCGAAAGCTATAACCGTCAGCACGGGCGGGATTATCGCAGCGTGATGCCCACCAACTTATATGGGCCGGGCGATAACTATCATCCCGAAAATTCGCATGTCATTCCGGCGCTGCTGCGGCGGTTTCGTCTGGCGGTTGCGGCGGGTGAGCCCGAAGTAGTGATTTGGGGCAGCGGCACCCCTCGGCGCGAATTTTTGCATGTCGACGACATGGCCGCCGCCAGCGTCCACGTGCTGGAGCTATCAGCGGCGGTTTATCGCGCGCAGACCACGCCAATGTGCTCGCACATCAACGTGGGCACCGGGGTGGACTGCACCATTCGCGAGCTGGCACAAACGGTGGCCCAGGTGGCGGGATTTACGGGTAATTTGGTGTTTGATGCGAGCAAGCCCGATGGCGCGCCGCGTAAATTATTGGAAGTCTCGCGACTGCAAACGCTGGGTTGGCAGGCCTCTATCTCGCTCGCCGACGGCCTGCGCGATACCTACGCAGCCTACCTCGCCGCACACCCTGAGGTGTCAGCCGCAGGGCCCGGCTAAGCGCCGGCTGGGTTGACTGTGTGTGCGCGGATCAGTGCCGCGTAGGGGGCGTGGCGGCAGCTTGCGCGCGCTTGGGGTTACGCTGCGCAGTGGGACTGGCGTGGTGCAAGGTCATTTTCCAACCCTGCGGCGTGCGGCAGTAAACATTGGTCGCTAATACCGGTGCGTAAGCCACGCCGCTACCCGCCGGGGCGATGTGTTCGTAGCCGGTGAAGACCGCGGTTTCGGCGCGGATCACCGTGCTGAGCACTTCAAATTCCAGCCGCCCAAGCCCGCCGCCACCCAAGATGGCCGACCAACTGCGTTCAATCTCTGGCCATCCGCACAGCGCGTTGCCGGCCGGGTGGACGCAGACCACGCTGGCCTCGTGCAGCCATACGGCCGTCATGGCAATGAAATCGCTACGCTCGAAGGCGCTGTAGAAGCCGCGTTGGGCGTCCTCAGCAGTGGCAAATAGCAGGGTGCTCATGGGTGTTCTAGGGCCTTGTGTCAGTGGGGTGGGCTGTTGCTTGCCGCCGGTGCACTGCCCGGCGGCGTTTTTTGCAACTCATACCCTGCCGCGCTCAGCAAGGCTTGTAGGCCCGCTTTGTTATAGCCGGTGACGACTTTTTTGCCGACTGCTGTGGTGGGCACGGTGACCCCACCGGAGATAGCTTTTAGGGCCGCCTGAGCTGCCGGATCGGTGTCCACGTTTTGTTCGGTAAACGGGATTTCAAGCGTCACGAGATGGTGGCGCATCAGGTCGCAGGCATCGCAAGCCGGGACGGTAAAGATCACCACCGGCGAGGTTCGCACCGCCGCGGCCCGCATCGCACTGGGGCTGTTGGCGCCCCCGCCAGGTACCTTTTGCTCGCCAGTTTGGCGGTCATTGGGCGGGCAGTGATCACGGTAGGTGACTGAACCATCTGCATCCTCGCAGCGTACAACCGTTAATGCATGGCAAACCGGGGCGCTTAAGGTGACGCAGGCAGCGATGACAAAATGTTGGATAGCTAAGCGCACCGGCAGACCCTCTGTAGTTAGACATGAGTTGGCCGAGTATAGCACTGGGCTGCGCGGGGCCAATTTTGGGGTGTTCAGCGCGGCAGGCCCCGCCTATACTACGGCCCTCGCTGGAGGTTGTCGGGCGTCAGACAACTTCCCGTGAGCGGTGCAGAGAACCACTCCAAGGTGGTCACTAGGCCGAGAAGACGGGCAACATCGCGAAAGTGGCGGAATCGGTAGACGCGCTGGTTTTAGGTACCAGTGGGGCGACCCGTGAGAGTTCGAGTCTCTCCTTTCGCACCATGATGCTGCCGTCTTCAACGCCCTGCGCACTGAGCCGGGCTCCCTCCCACCCTCCAAATTACTACGCAGACGGTCCAATGCAGGTATCTATAGAAAATTCTGGCACGCTCGAGCGCCGCATGAAAGTCGAAATTCCAGAGGAGCAAATCAATGCGCTGGTTCGACAAAAATTAGCGGAACTGGTGCGCACGGTACGGCTTAACGGTTTCCGCCCTGGGCGCGCGCCGCTGCAGGTCGTGGAGCGCCAATACGGCGCCCGTGTCCGTGGGGACGTTTTGGGCGACATGCTCCGGTCCTCCTTCGGCGAGGCCTTGCAGCAGCATCAGCTGCGCCCGGTGGCCGATCCGGTGTTTGACCCCGTCAGCGCGGAGGACGGTACAGGCTTGGCCTACACGGCAACGTTTGAGGTCTACCCTGAGGTGCAGCTCAAGCCCATAGAGGAACTCGTCTTTACCCAAGCTTCTTGCGAAATCGTCGAGACCGACATCGACGCCATGCTAGAGGTCTTGCGTAAACAACACGCGATCTGGCAGGAGGCCTTGCGGCCAGCACAAAACGGTGACCAAGTGGTTATCGATTTTGCCGGCAGCGTGGAGGGAGTAGAACTAGAGCGTGGTAGCGCTACCGATCACGTCATGGAGCTTGGCTCGGCGAACATGATCGACGGCTTTGAAGCGGGTTTGGTAGGGGCTGTGGCGGGCGAAGCCCGCAGCTTGGACCTGCACTTCCCCGATCCGTATCAACGTGAAGACCTCGCCGGTAAGGCCGTACATTTTGATGTCACCGTTAAAAAAGTGTCAGAGAAAGTGCTGCCAGAACTCGACGACGCATTGTTTAAACAATTTGGCGTTGAAGAAGG
>CAIPNE010000769.1 GCA_903866355.1 uncultured Gammaproteobacteria bacterium | reverse complement strand
GGTTGAACCCGGTGCAGCCGGTGCGCACCGCATCGCGCCAGGGTTTGCTGGCGATTTTTGGCTCCACGCTGTTTCAGCTCACGGGCATTTTTATGCTCTCGCCGCTGCTGCTCTTGCTGCTGCGCCGCGCCGATGTATCCAACACCGTGGCCGGGCTGTTTGCCGCCACTTCGTGGCTGGGTATCTTCATCATCACGCCCTTTGCCTCGCAAATCACGCGGCGCATCGGTCGCAGGCGCTCGCTGTGGCTTGCGTCTACGGTGCCCTTGGCCACTGCATTCGGTTTTTTGCTGACCACGCGCCTGGAAGTCTGGTTTGCGCTGGAGCTGCTCGCCAGCGTGGCCGGGGGCCTGCGCTGGGTGCTGGCCGAGGCCTTTATTGCCGAATTCACCCCGCCCGACCAACGCGGCCGCTACATCGGGGCCTACGCCACCATGATCGGCCTGACCTTTGTCATAGGCCCGGCGCTCTTGGCCTGGCTGGGCGACGCCAGCCCTTATCCGCTGTGGGTGGTGATTGGCCTGTTGGTGGTGGGCCTAGCCTGGACGGCGCTGGTGCCACGCACGCCGCCCGAACACGACGCAGATTCGGCCAAAGTCGGCTTTGCCGGCCTGCGGCACGCGGTGGCGGCGCACCCGGTCGTCATGTTGGCAGGCTTTGTAGGCGGCTTCTTTGAGCTGGGGCTGGCATCCATCTTGCCGCTCTATGGCCTGACATTGGGGCTGCCCACGGGCGCGGCAACGCTGCTGGTGTCGGTGAGCGGGCTGGGCGGCATGTTGCTGGCGTTTCCGACCGGGATGCTGATCGACCGCTTGGCCAACCCGGCACAAGGGCGGCGCACAGTGATGCTTGCGCTGGTGGCGTTGCTGCTGGGAGCGTCCTTTGTCCTCTTTGGCGTGCACGATGCTCCCTGGCTGATGTGGCCAATAGCCGCCGTATGGGGCGCAGCCGGCGGCAATTTGTACACCCTCACCATGACCGACATCAGCAGCCGCGAGGCCGGCATCACCCTGGTCAACAGCACGGCAGTGCTGGTGCTGGCCTACACGCTGGGGGCGCTGGTGGCGTCGTCCATGTCGGGGGCTTTGATTGACTTTTCGCCTTGGCTGGGGTTTCCGGTGGTGTTGGTGGTGGTGGCGGGGCTGGCTACTGCGGTGTTGGTGCGGGCGCGGCGTCGGGCAGATATTTGATTTAGATGTTCTGGTTGTAACGCCCACTCTCTCCCCCAACCCCTCTCGCCCAGCGGGCGAGGGGGGCTAACAGCCACATTTGGTTTCTTCGCGTCGGCTAGCCTTCTACTGAAGTTATACCCGCCAAGTCTGCATAAGCGTTTCGTCCCCAGGCAACTCTTTACGGTCGTGGCCAGTGGTGCCTTGGCCGTTGCGAAGAAACCAAATGTGGCTGTTCGCTCCCCCTTTCCGCCCCGGTGGGGGTGGAAAGGGGGTGGGGGGGAGAGGGGGGGCAGGTCACGCCCCAGTGGGGGTGGAAAGGGGGTTGGGGGGACGGGGGGGGGAAGCACCCAGCCAGTCGGCTGAATCAGACGCCTGTCAGCCCACTTTGCTCAAACGCTCCGCCATGCGCGTCTGCCACCCTGGCCCGGTAGCCTTCCAGAGCGCGATCACATCCGCAGGCAAGCGCAAAGAAATCAATTGACGAGGATTAGCTGACACCGGCCTGCCGCCTTTGTTGACGGTTGCCCGCGCCAACATCGCGTCGGTGAGTTCGGGCAGCTCGTCGTATTCCTCGGGCGCCACGGTGTGCGCATCCACCCGCGCCAGGTCAGACTTCAAGGAGCGGCGCGATGCGCCTTTGTTCGCGGTCATTGGCTTTCCTCATACTGAAAACATGGCGATCCGCGCCACGCGGTGTGTATCCCACAACGACCATTCGGCCTTCCAAGGTCCCGAAGCAGATCATGCGCGTCTCGCCGTAGTCCTCGCGCGTGTCTTCTAACTCCAGCGTTGTACCGGCGAAGACTGCAGCTGCGTCTTCAAAGTGCAGCCCACGCTCAGACAATGCCGCGTCGCGCTTGCGGGGATCGAAAGTGATCTCCACAGGTTATTGTAGATACAAAAACATCGAATGCCGAAGCGAGGCATTCAGGCAAACGCCTGCAGCACATTCACCACATTCACCCCCACCGCGTCCACCGCATAGCCGCCCTCAAACACCAGCACCGTGGGCAAGCCCACGGCGGCCAGGCGTTCGCCCATGCGCAGGTAGTCGTCACCGTGCAACGCAAAACCGGAAATCGGGTCGCCCGCAAAGGTGTCCACCCCCAGCGACACCACCAGCGCTTGCGCGCCAAAGCGGTTAATCGCCGCCAGCGCCACTTCTAATGCCTGCGACCAGCGCGCGTAGTCGGTGCCGCGCGGTAGGGGCAGGTTGAGGTTGGCACCCAGGCCCGCGCCTGCACCGGTCTCGTCGGCGTGGCCCAAAAAGAAGGGGTATTCGGTGCGCGGGTCGCCGTGCAGGCTGGCAAAAAACACGTCGGGGCGTTCGTAAAAAATGGCCTGCGTGCCGTTGCCGTGGTGGTAGTCCACGTCCAACACCGCCACGCGCTCCAGC
>CAIPNE010000768.1 GCA_903866355.1 uncultured Gammaproteobacteria bacterium | reverse complement strand
CGGTGGCGAGCAAGGTGGCTTCCATGCAGCCCGCCCCCAGTTCCATGCCGAGCCCGAAGACGCCAATGTCGGCCTGCGCCAGCATGGCCTGTTGGGCCGCCACGACGTCTGCATTGATGGCACCGCTCTGGGCGTCCCAACAACGGTTGTCGGGTGCCCAAGCGAGGGGTTGCGACCAGCGCTTCTCGCGCAGCGATCTAGCCTGTTCGTCAAATACGAGCCACTCGAATTCAAATGCGGCCTTGGGTAGGAAGCCCAATTGTGCGGCCCGCTCAAGCTGGGTTTTGAGCAGTTCGCGTGGGCTGCTGACCCGGTGCGGGCCGGTGAAATCGGCCAGTAGCCAGACCGCCTCGGGTTCGAAGGGATAGCCACGCACGCTGGCAGGGTCGACCGCAATCGACTCGCCAACAAATGGCCCTGGCCCGTGTACGGTGTCGGTGACGTCCCATTCATGCAGCACATTGCAGAAAGTGGCGGCCTCACCCAATGCTGCTGGCACCGAGGACAGGGGCAGACGGCGCTCGCGCAGTCCGCCGTCCACATCCGGAATGGCGACGTGCACGGTCTGGGCACCGCGCGCGATAATGGCGTCGGTCAATTGCTCCATGGGCGAGGGTTGCATGTGACTTCTCCGGTGGATCATAGAAATGTAATGAGCATCATTCGTGCCGCAGACGAAATGACGGCAAAGCTTGGGTTTTCGCTGCACGGGGACGGTGAGGGCGTTTCAGAAATGCCGAGCCGTTGCAGCCATGCAGCACCGAGGCCAATCACTGTCGTCAACAGTAGCACCGGAACAACGGGATAGCGCGGCGGAAAAGTGCCAACACCGATGCAGGTCATCGCGACGCTGGCGCAGATGGACCCCACCGCTAGGGGCCTTTGAGTTGGCGCCGCTGGCCGGTCAATCAAGCCATCGGCAATATCCTTGCGGCGCCGCTGACAGCGCGGGCGAAAACCACCACGAACGGTGACAGTGAGCCGACACCAGCTTTGTTGAGCAGCTAGCGCCAACGCCGAATCAATTCGGGTGAGATAAATAACGCCCAGCGGTGTTGAGACCTGCAGGCAGGTTAGAGAGCTGGCGTCTCTTCGGTTCGAACGGATAGCCACATGAAGGAGACGCCAATAACGATGGCGCCGGCGATCAAGGTTGCTAACAATCGGACCACGGAAACTTCACCAACGGGCTGGCCGATGAGTGACGTGAGTGAAATCGCAAAAATAGTGACACCGGTGACGGCGACTGCATAATTGGCACGGATGAAGGCCAACATCAGGAGCGCCCCGACACCGATGAATATCGCGGTGGCGTAGGTCTGCAGATGCAGCCCGTCGATCACCGCATAGGTAATCGGCACACCGGCCATGGAGCCTGCCACCCGTGAGATGACGCGAGTCGCCGTGCCATTTTGATTAGGCAGGCTGATCCAAGCCACGGTCATGGGGATCCAATAGCCGTGCGGCCAACCCAAATAGAGATAGACCGACATGGCGATCGCCAAAGCCAGGGCTAGGCGTGCGCCGTGCCTGAAGAAGTCGTTCTGGGTGTGCAGATTTTCACGCAGTCGACGAAGGTTATGGTTGTTCTGATACGGAATCCGAAATTCGCTCGGTGCGGTGATCGCCGTTGACGCCACCGTTGCGGCAGTTTGGAGGAGACCGCCAATGGCCACCAAGGCGCCGGTCGCGAGGGCCGTCAGATGATTTTCGGGGGTCCCCGAAAAAATCGCATAAGTGACAATGGAGAGCAAACCGATCAGCGCTGGGCGGCTACCCGCAACACCCACATACCCGGAGATTGAGCCCACGACCGCGACCAGCAGCACTTGGTAAAACCCAAAGTTTGATGCCCAGCCGCCGAGCATGGCGCAGAGGGTGTTACAGAAAGTGGCCGTCAACAGGGTGCGCCAACGTTGGTTGATTATTTGATCGACATCGGCAAGGCCCACGAAGAGCGCACCCACAGCTAGCGGAATGGCATGAGCAGTATTGCCGGTATAAAGGCACCAGAAGATAGTCAAGGTGACCACCAGCGCACCACGAATCGAAGGGATCCAGGCCACTTGGGTCACTTCAAATTCGGCGGCTCCCAGCGCGACAAATTTTAGGCGCGCAAGCATGAGCTGACTTTAAAGTTTGCGGGGCAAGAGGGGGTTCGTAGTCGCCAAATGGATTGCAAGATGACGACGTAATGACACCTCACCTGCGGGTGCTTGCCGATGCGCTGACATGCTACGGACCGATAACCACCCAAGCGCCATGCGACCTGGGTTTGCATACGAATGCGCGCGCGTGGGCTCTGAGTGTTGATGTTGAGGTCGCTCTCTTGGCAAGTCTCGGCTCGATGCCGCGTGCTGGGTGGGCCCAAACCCAAGTGCCAATGGCATTGGGTGTCTCCGTGCATTGGGCGGACTACTGGGTTATCGGCGCGGGCGGCATGGATCACGTACCTGCGGCGATGCCAACCTAGCTTCGCGATTCGATTCGCTCTGTGGAGTATAGGCGGCATAAACACTATCCAGCGCAACCTCGCGGTTATTTTCGAGGTTTAAAATGCGGCGTTTCGCCCTGTTCGCAGGGGTATTTTCGGAGCCCAAGGGGGAGCCACGCGTGGCGTGAGCGGGCCAGTTGGGGACATCGCGGCCGCTCGGGCCAGCCTCGCATCCAGGCGTAGGTGGGGGTGTGCCGTCAGCTTTGTGCCAAGAGGCTGAGCGCGGCGCTCGGCTTTTAAGCCCGCGCAGCCGGCAGCACCGTGAGTTGATGAGATCAACCGCAGGTGTTTGTGTGATTTTTGGTGGCCTGAAGTGGAACCGATCAGTGTTTGATCGATCTGGCCTAGCCCTTAAAAGGAATAGCCTATTCCCACTCAGAATTGATCGAAATTTAAATTTCGGCTCTCATCTATTTTGGTAACGCTTGAGTCGAAAACCTCTTCGTTGGTTTTTGAAGCACTCTTGCCACGCGCAGAATATTAGCTCTTTAAGGTGCTGCCGCCCACAGGGTTGGCTTCCGCAATTCCATATGCGTCGCGCTTACACATTTGCTTATAGCCCCTTGCTGCCGGTTGCTCAGACTCGCCTGCCGTCGTCGTTGAAAGCGTGGTTTAGTTCCCACTGGCATCTGCCACGCTGACACTTCAGGTCCTAAACGCTCTGAAAAATGGCGGTGACAAACACGATTGACGGCACGGTAAGCGGTGCGCACGTGCAGGTCTCGGCCTATGCGCAGCGGCACCGCCTAGCCGGCCTCTGGAATCAAGGCAAAAAAAACCAGGAGCACGCTAAATAAGGGCAAGTCAGCACAGCTGATAGTCCTTGAAGAAAAAGTGCTCCAGGCTGGTGTAGTTGCGCGAAAAATTAAAACAATTTATTAATCGTTAAACATAAGCTTTGGATTGTTGCGGTGCCAGTGCTGTTGCCGATTAAAGAGCCACTGAAGGTATTTGGTGACGCTGGATTATTGAAGGTCGAGTAATAATTGG
>CAIPNE010000767.1 GCA_903866355.1 uncultured Gammaproteobacteria bacterium | reverse complement strand
GGCCAGCACTTCGCAGCCAGCGTTAAGCAGCAAGCGCTCATAAACCCCGTTCAGGCGGTGGATTTCTTGATCTTTGTTCCGCACCAAGGTCGGCCAGTCGAACTGTGGCTCGCCGGTGGTCCAGCCGTAACCCCGCGCGACTTCGCAGTCCTCGCGGTAGCGCGAGGCATAGACAAACAGCTTCTTGGGAATACAGCCCACATTCACGCAGGTGCCACCCAGGTAGCGTTCTTCGGCCACCACCACGCGGGCGCCAAAACCAGCTGCCATGCGCGCGGCGCGCACGCCGCCGGATCCGCCGCCGATGACAAAGAAATCGCAATCGTATGAGGCCATGGCCAATCACCTAAAAATGAATCGGGGAAAGCATACTGGAACCGGCCGGCAGGCGGCAGATCGGCGCCGGTCGCGGGCTAATGGGTCACCGGCCTCGCGGTGTAGGCCGGGCAACGGCTAAGATGGCGACACTACTTCGGTCTGCTCATGATGAGGGGTTCTGCGTGCAAAAGACTTTCGAGATTGTTGAGGTTGGACCGCGTGATGGCCTGCAAAGCCAGCCAACGTTGCTGGATGTGGAAACCAAAATTGAGTTCATCACCCGTTTGCTCGATGCCGGGCATACTCGGCTGGAGGTGGCGAGCTTTGTGAACCCCAAGCGGGTCCCGCAGATGGCAGACGCCGACGAACTCATTCGCCGGTTGCCGCGCCGCGCAGGCGTTAAATACATTGGGCTGGTGCTTAACCAGCGCGGGTTTGAGCGCGCGCTGGACAGCGGCATCGAACAAATTAATTCCGTCGATGTCGCCAGTGAGACCTTCTGCCAACGCAATCAGGGGGCTAGCACTGCGCAGACGCACCAGACGATCGCTGAAATGGCACGCACGGCCCAAGCCGCCCGGCAATTTTTTGGCGTGACTATCGCGGCCAGTTTTGGCTGCCCTTTTGAAGGGCGGGTGGCACCGGCGGTAGTGCTCGATCGCGTGCGGCGCTACGTGGATATGGGCGTGGACGAAATCGCGCTGGCTGATTCCATCGGTGTCGCGGTGCCGACGCAGGTCACCGAACTCCTAGCGGGCGTGATGCCCTTACTGGGTGACACGCCGCTACGCCTGCATTTTCACAATACCCGTAACACGGGCATCGCCAATATTTACGCGGCGGTCCTGGCTGGGGTGCGAATTTTTGACGCCAGCTGTGGCGGGGTAGGGGGATGTCCTTTTGCGCCCGGTGCGACCGGCAACGTGGGCACGGAGGATGCGCTCTATTTGCTGGAAGGCATGGGCCTGACCAGCGGCGTTTCACTGTCTGGGATTATTGCCACCGCGCGTTGGCTCGAAGGTCCGCTGGGTGGTCAGCTGCCGGCTATGGTGAGTCGTGCCACGCCTTTCCCGCCCTTGCAGACTTCGGCCTAGTCCACGGCGCTGCGCGGCTCACAAGCCCACTCAATGGTGCGTACGCCGGTTATCGGGCCCGCCGGACCTAGGTCAGGCTCAGCACGCTGTCGGCTGTTGCTCGGTGGGGACCAAACCAAGCTGCCGACCGAATCCCAATACCATCTCAATGGGGCCGCCTTGGCTCGCGCTCACGGTGCGCGCCGATAGTGGTTGATGCGGATGTGGCTGATGCTGATGGGGTGCGCGGCGGATGACCACCCAGACTAGCGCGCCGTGGGGCGTGGCTCTGGTGGTCGGCGGCGCGTTGCTGATGGCGGCAAAAGGGATAGTCACCAAATGGCTCTACCGCTCCGGGATCCAATTAGAGGCGTTGCTGTTGTTGCGCGCCCTGATGTCCTTGCCGCTTATTTGGGGCTGGGCGTGGTGGCGCGGCGAACTCGTGCGGGTTATGGCGGCGCCGCGCGCGGTGCTAGCGGCGGCCGCGCTCGGCGGCCTGAGTGGCTATTATGTGGGCACTTGGTGCGATTTCCGGGCACTGCAATTGATCGACGCCAGTCTCGAGCGCGTGCTGCTGTTTACCTATCCGGCCATGGTGGTGTTGGCGCGTGCGCTATGGGCGCGCCGTGCGCCACAGTTGCGCGAGGTGGCCGCGGTGAGCGTCACCTACGCCGGGGTGTTGTTGGCGGTGGGTGGGTTTGACACCGATCTGTGGCGAGCGAATGAGACCGGCGCGGTGCTGGTGTTGAGTTCCGCGGCGCTGTTTGCCGGGTATCTATTTGCCAACGAATACGCTGCCAGCCGCATTGGCAGCGTGGGCTTTCTGGTGGTCGCCGCCACCAGTGCGGCGGCGGCGTTGACGGGGCATTTTCTGGTCACTAGCACCAGTGCGGCACTGAGCCTGCCACCCCAAGTGTGGTGGTCGGTATTGCTGATGACCGCCTTCACCAACGTGGTGCCCTTGTTTATGTTGTCGGCCGGCGTCGGACAGCTAGGCGCGGCACGGGCTGCCGTGCTGACCTCGGTCGGCCCCCCCGCGACGCTTTTTCTGGCGTGGTGGTGGTTGGGGGAATCGATGCGCGGGCTGCAGCTGGTGGGCAGTTTGCTGTGCGTGTCGGGCGTGCTCATTCTCGAAGTAGGGCGCAAGCGCACCGCAGCGCCGTGAGGCTTAGTCCTCGTGATGCTCGGCGTCTTTCGCCGAGGCCCGATACAAATACGCCATCGCGCGCCGCCAGCGTTCCACCGGTTTGATGGGCATGCCGGCGTAAAACCCGGGCTCACGGATGGATTTGGTGATGCCTGCTTTGCCGAGCACGGTGACATCGCTACAGATATTGATATGCCCGGTGACGCCTACTTGCCCAGCCAGCGTCACGCGGTCGCCCAATTGGGTGCTGCCCGAAATCCCGACCTGTGAGACCAGCAGGCAGTTCTCGCCGGTTTTCACGTTATGACCCAACATGACTAAATTATCGATTTTGGTCCCGCGACCCACGCGAGTTTCCGTAAAACGGCCACGGTCGATGGTGGTATTGGCGCCAATTTCGACGTCGTCTTCTAGCACCACCGTGCCCAGTTGCGGGATTTTGACGTGATGACCTGCGTGCGCCACAAAACCATAACCGTCACCGCCGATGATGGCGCCGGGTTGTAAAATCACCCGCTCCCCGAGCACGCAATCTTCGCGCAACACCACGTGCGGATACAGCACGCAGTCGGCACCTAGCGTGACGCGATCCATCACCACCACGCCAGCATACAAGCGGCAGCGTGCGCCAATTCGCACCCCGGCCCCGATGCAGACCCCTGGCCCGATCTGCACCTGCGCCCCTATTTCTGCCGACGGGTGGATGACCGCGCTGGGGTGGATGGCAGTGTCTTGGGTAAAACGCGAGCGTTCGAACAGCCCCGCAATGAGGGCCATGGCGTACTCGGGTGCCGCATGTTCCAGACAGATCTTGCCCGCCAGCAAGGCACCAGGTTTCACCACGAACGCGGGAATCTGTGAGCTCACCGCGAGGCGCGCGTGCTTGCCGCTCATCACAAACGATAGACAATCAGGCTGGTTGTCGGTGACGCCGCACAAACCTTTGATAACGAGACTGGGGTCCCCGTGCAGCGCTAATCCAACGCGCTCCGCGATATCTGCCACTGTTAACACGCCGACCCTCCCCGCAAAGACCCGAATGGTGACTCAAGCCCTACGCCATTGGTATACCCTTACCCATCCCGGCCTCATACAGGCCTGTGCCAAGGCGAAATTTCGATGTCTGACGCGACCGCTCATAACCAACCGACTGCACTAGGCCGCCCCAACCGCCACTGGTTGCGCGACCCAGGGCATTTTATCGCCTTGGGTGGCGGCAGCGGGCTAGCACCGGTGGCGCCGGGGACTTTTGGTTCGATAGTCGGGGTGGGGCTTTATCTGCTGCTGGCGCCATGGCCCCTGTGGGTGGGTGCGCTGCTGGTGGTGGCGTGCTTTGGGCTGGGAATTTGGCTGTGCGGGCGCACGGCGCGGGCGCTGGGTGTTGCTGATCCTAGCGCGATTGTGTGGGATGAAATCGTGGCGGTGCCGATTGCGCTATGCGGGGCGCTGGGTGACCCCATGCATATTGTGCTGGGTTTTGCCTTGTTCCGATTATTCGATATTTGGAAACCTTGGCCGATAAGCTGGGCGGACCAGCAGGTTAAAGGCGGGCTGGGGATCATGCTCGATGACCTCCTTGCAGCCCTGTTGGCGGCCGGAGTGCTGGCATTCTGGGACTATTTTCCCTAGCGTAGGGCGCGTAGCGCTTTTTAAACCACTCTCAAGGCGGCCACCATCAACATCACGTACCCGAATGTTCGCGCCAACAACGCCTAAATTATGGTGTCTGGCGGCCCTGTTGCTGGCGCTGCCGCTGGCGGCCACCGCGGATATTTACAAATACACCGACAAATACGGTCGGGTGTTTCTCACCGACCGTCCCTCGCACTCGGGCTATAAGCGGTTGGTCAAGACTTGGAAAGGCTGGTCGCCCTCGGGCACCAAGTCGATCAACTACCGCCTGCTGAGCGAGAATCGCAAGCGTTTTAGCCGCACCATTGAGTTGGCGGCAAGATCTCTCAAAGTGCCTTCGGCGCTACTCCACGCCGTGATTACGGCGGAGTCAGCCTATGATCCGGATGCGGTTTCGCGGGCAGGCGCCGTGGGGCTGATGCAGCTGATGCCCGCCACGGCCCAGCGCTACGGGGTCAGCGACCGCACAGATCCCAACGCCAATGTGACGGGTGGCACGCGTTACTTAAAAGACCTGATGGGGATGTTTAATAACGACCTGTCCTTGGCCATTGCGGCCTACAACGCGGGTGAAAACGCCGTGATTAGCTACGGGCGCAAAATCCCCCCCTACGAGGAGACGCAGGCCTACGTGCGCCGCGTACTGCAGTACTACAAAGACTACAAACTGATGAAGGTGCTGTAGGGCGGCAGCGCGAGCGACCGCCCCACAAGCCCGGCTTATTCGTCGGTGACGCAGCCCTCAGAAGCCGATTTCACCGTCTTGATAAACTTGTACAACGTGCCGCGGGTCGCTTTGTAGGGCGGCATGACCCACGCGGCTCGTCGGCGCGCTAGCTCGGCGTCGTCCACGGCCACGTCGAGCCGGTTGAGATTGGCGTCGATGGTGATTAAATCGCCGTTGGCCACGAGCGCAATGGCGCCGCCCAGTTGGGCTTCCGGCACGACGTGACCCACGATGAAGCCGTGCGAGCCCCCGGAGAAGCGGCCATCGGTGATGAGCGCGACCTCGCTGCCCAAACCAGCGCCCATGATGGCCGAGGTGGGGGTGAGCATTTCTGGCATGCCCGGCCCGCCTTGCGGCCCTTCGTAGCGAATAACCACCACATCGCCCTTCGTGATTTCTTTGCGCTCTAAGGCCGCGAGCATGAGTTCTTCGGAATCGTAAACTTTGGCAGGGCCGCTGAAGCGCAGGCCTTCCTTGCCGGTAATCTTGGCCACCGATCCACCGGGTGCCAGGTTGCCGCGCAGGATTTGGATGTGCCCACTTTCTTTAATGGGGTTCTCGATAGGCCGGAGCACTTCTTGGCCTGGGGTGAGGCCGGGCAGATCGCGCAGGTTCTCGGCCACCGTCGCACCGGTGCAGGTGAGGCAACTGCCGTCGATGAGGCCTTTCTCCAGTAGGTATTTCATGACGGCGGGGATCCCGCCGATGCCCTGTACGTCTTCCATCACAAATTTGCCGCTGGGCTTGAGGTCAGCCAAGAAGGGCACGCGATCGCTGACCGCTTGGAAATCGTCGAGGCTCAAGGGCACATCTGCCGCGCGGGCCATTGCCAACAAATGCAAGACGGCGTTGGTCGACCCGCCCAGTACGGTAACGACCACCATGGCATTCTCAAAGGCGGCGCGGGTCATGATGTCGCGCGGCTTGATGTCACGCTCTAACAACAGGCGAATGGCCGCACCTGCGCGCACACATTCCTCAATTTTTAGCGGGTCGACGGCAGGCGTCGAGGAGCTATACGGCAGCGATAGGCCCATGGCCTCAATGGCTGACGCCATGGTGTTGGCGGTGTACATCCCGCCACACGCACCAGCACCTGGGCAGGCGTGGCGAACGATTTCTTCTCGCCGCGCGTCGTTGATCGTTCCCGCAAGGTAGGCGCCATAACTTTGAAAGGCAGAAATAATATCCAGCGTTTCGCCGCGCGAATGGCCCGGTTTGATGGTGCCGCCATAAACCATTAGCGCGGGGCGGTTGAGGCGCGCCATCGCCATGACACAGCCGGGCATGTTTTTATCGCAGCCGGGAATGGAAACCAGACCGTCGTACCACTGGCCGCCCATGATGGTTTCGATGGAGTCGGCGATAATTTCGCGCGACTGCAGCGAGTAGCTCATGCCGTCAGTGCCCATTGAAATGCCGTCGCTTACGCCGATGGTATTAAAGCGCATGCCGATGAGGCCGGCGGCCGTGACGCCCTGCTTCACAGCGTCGCCCAGCGTGAGCAGATGCATATTGCAGGGGTTGCCTTCAAACCAGACGCTGGCAATACCCACTTGTGCCTTGGTCATATCCGCTGGCGTTAAGCCGGTGGCGTAGAGCATGGCCTGAGATGCGCCCTGCGATTTAGGTTCCGTGATGCGGGCGCTTTGCCGGTTGATTTTATTGACCATCATTCGCTCCAGAAATTAGGGTGCTGTGGCAGCACGCCCAGCATATGGGTGCGGATGATAGCGGCCCTAGAGCGTGCCGTCGAAAGCCTTCGCTGTGGGGGCAGCACGAGCAGATGTAGAATGTGGACGACCCGCCGCCAGCGGCGCCCACGTGCCCCTTATGTCCTTAGCAACAGGCTGCCTGCGAGATGACCCAAACCACGCCCCAAGAACAGCAAAGCTTCGTCAGTTTCCTGCGCGAGGCGTCGCCCTACTTACGGGCGCATCGTGGCCAGACTTTCGTGGTGTATCTGGGTGGGGACCTGATCGATGCGCCGGGGTTTCCCTTGGTCGTCCAGGACTTGGCGCTTTTATGCGGCATCGGGGTCAAGCTGGTACTGGTGCACGGCGCGCGGCCACAAATTGAAGCGCGCCTGGCGCAGGCCGATGTGCTCACCACCTTGGTGGGCGATTTGCGGGTTACCGACAGCGCGACCTTGCACGAAGTGCGCCCGGCGATCGCCCTCGTGCGTTACACCGTTGAGGCCCAGTTTGCGCAAGTGGCTGGGCCCTGCCAAATCGGCGCCCCGGGTCTGCGGGTCACCGGTGGAAATTTTGTGGTGGCGCGTCCGGTGGGTGTCATCGCGGGGACGGATCTGCAATTTACCGGCGAGGTGCGCAAGGTCGACACCATGGGTCTGCGCGCGCAGTTGGAACTCTCGGATGTCGTTCTAATCTCGCCGCTCGCGCATTCCCCCACCGGGGAGTTGTTCAGTCTGAATGCCTTAACCTTAGCGAGCGCGCTGGCGATAGAACTCAGCGCCAGTAAGCTGGTGCTCTACACGCCCGAGGCTGCCATCACCGACCAGCAGGGGGTGCTGTGGCGGCAGCTCACGGTACCGGAACTGCGCGCTGCGCCGGCTTTCAATGGGCCGCCTGCGGCGATCCTCGACAACGCGTTGCGTGCCTGTCGGGGCGGCGTGGAGCGGGTGCATTTAGTGTCTAGCGTGCAGGATGGGGCATTGTTGCTCGAGCTTTTCACCCGCGATGGGGTTGGCACGCTGATCAGTAATGTGCCTTTTGATCAGCTCAGGACCGCCACCATCGACGATGTGGGCGGTATTTTGGCCCTCATCGAACCCTTGGAGGCGGCAGGGGTGCTGGTGAAACGCTCGCGCGAAAAGCTAGAACGCGAAATCGGCTGTTTTGAAATCATGGTCAGAGACGGGATGACCGTCGCGTGCGGCGCGGTCTATCCGTATGACAGCGAACGCATGGCGGAATTGGCCTGCATCGCCGTGCACCCAGATTACCGTCGCGGTGGTTTTGGCGCAGCACTGCTGGTGGCGCTAGAACGCCAAGCGTTAGCCGCCGGGGTGTCTTGCGTTTTTGTCCTGACCACCCAGACCACCCATTGGTTTCAGGAGCAGGGCTACGTGCGCAGCACGCTTGAGGAATTGCCGATCGCCCGCCAAGCGCTGTACAACGCCCAGCGAAACTCGGTGGTGCTGGTCAAAAAATTGTCAGCGCGCTGAGCCAAGCACGGCCCAGTCAACGCGCTGATTACCCCGCTTTAAGCCGGATCGGCCACCGGCGTTTCGGCTTCAATATCCACCGCCAAGTCGTCGTCACGCACGACGACAGTCACGTGACCGCCCCGCACTAAGCGGCCAAAGAGCAGTTCTTCTGCCAGCGGCTTGCGAATTTTCTCGCGGATCAAACGGCCCATCGGCCGCGCGCCCATCAGGCGGTCGTAGCCGTGCTCCGCCAGCCAATTGCGCGCTGCTGACACCACTTCCAGTGTGACTTTTTTGGCATCGAGCTGGCTTTCCAGTTCGATGAGAAATTTGTCGACGACATGGGCAATGGTCTGCGTGTCCAGCGCTTGGAACTGAATCACCGCATCCAGACGGTTGCGGAACTCCGGGCTGAACATGCGCTTGATTTCTTCTAGGACGTCGCTCGAATGGTCCTGCGAGGAGAAACCAATGGAAGCGCGGCTGATGCGATCAGCTCCCGCGTTGGTGGTCATGACGATAATGACGTTGCGAAAATCGCTCTTGCGGCCATTGGCGTCCGTTAGCGTGCCGTGGTCCATGACCTGCAGCAGCACGTTAAAGACGTCCGGATGGGCCTTCTCAATTTCATCGAATAGCAGCACCGCGTGGGGCTGCTTGTTGATAGCTTCCGTGAG
>CAIPNE010000766.1 GCA_903866355.1 uncultured Gammaproteobacteria bacterium | reverse complement strand
GGTGCGCGGCTCGACAACGACGGCTTGTCCCCAGCGTTCGGTCAGTCGCTGGCTTAAGAGACGCGCCGCCACATCGGTGGGTCCACCGGCAGCGAAGCCGACGAGGATGCGGATCGGTTTGTGCGGATACGGTTGCGCGTGCAGTACGGAAGCCATCGACGACAGCATCAAGGTCGCGAGAGCGGGGCGAAAGACTGGATGCATGGGTATCCCTAAAAAATGGGCGTTGTCGAACCGGTGACGAAGATTATAGCGGCCGTCCCTGCGTACTTCAGCGCGGCAATTTCGTTTCCATCGACAGCGACGTTACAATGCAACCGCAAAAAATACGCAGTATTTAATCGGAGATATTGATGGTCAAACTCGAATTTTACGATCCGTCCGGTACGCTGGACGCCTCGAAACCATATGCGACACGGCTGCCATCGCTCGCCGGCAAACGTATCGGCATGCTGTCCAACGGCCAATGGCAGGCCTTTCGGATGCTGCCCTTGTTGAAGACGCTGCTGCAGGCGGATTTTCCTGGCATCGAAGTCTTGTCCGAAGATCATTATCCGCAAGGCAATACCAAGATTGGCACCGCGGAAGTGGTGCAAATGGTCAAAGACAGCGGGGTGGATGCCGTCATTGTCGGCAACGCCGCCTGAGGGGCGTGCTCAACAGCGTGCGGCCGTGCTGCCGCGCAATTGGAGTTGATGGGGATCCCGACCGTGGTGCTGACGCGCCAGGAATTTATCGGCGTGGTGAAGAATGCAGTGTCCGGGATTGGTCTCGCGCCTGACATCGCGATGGTGACCTTTCCCACGGAGAATTTTTTGCCGAGTGCCGATTTGTCGGCCGTTGAGGCGCGCAAGAGCGAGTTTTATGCCGGGCTCACCACGTGGGTGTCGAACAAAGTGCGCGCGGTTGCAGGGCGCATGTTGAGCGTCGAGGCGCCGACGTATGAAGAGGCTTTGAATAAGGCCAACGATTTGATGATCTCGCGGCAATGGGGCGATGGCCTGCCGCTGTGGCCGGCGACCACCGAACGCGTCAACTGGATCATGCGCGGTGCGCCACTGCCGCGTGCGTATGTGCTGGGCAAGTTTCCGCCGCGTGGTGCGATTGTGACGGTCGAATCCTGCGCGATCGCGCTGGCGATGGCTGGCGGGCGTCCTGAGTATTTGCCGGTGTTGATCGCCGCAGTAGAAGCATTTTTTGAACCGTCGGCGATGAGTGAATTGTTGCAGGCGACCTCCGGTAGTCCGTTTCCGGTGGTGATTGTCAGCGGACCGATGGCGAAGAAGATCCGTCTCAATTCAGGCTTTGGTTTGCTCGGGCCTGACCCTGAGCATCCGGCCGGTGCGAGCATCGGGCGCGCATTGCGCTTGATGCAGCAGAACCTCGGTGGTGCCTTGCCGGCCACCGGCACGATGGCGGTGTTCGGTCAGATGCGTTACACCAACGCCGTGTTTGCCGAGGACGAGGAGGGCATGCCTGAAGGCTGGCCGACTTTTACCGAGGAACGCCACGGCTTCGCGCGCGGTGTGAATTGTATTTCGCTGGCTTTTGCCAACGGCGCGGAGAATATTTTCCGCCGTGGTGCGAAGAAGGAAACCAAGGAAGAGGATGTGCTGCAGGGCCTGCATCGCGTGGCGCAGTATCTGCGGGTGCCCAACATTCATTACATCTACGGTTATGCCGAGGGCACACCGGGTATCGTGGTGCTGTCGAAAGTGGTGGCGGCCGATCTGGCTTCGCTCGGCTGGACCAAGAATTCGATACGCGAATTTTTGTTTGAGCATTCGAAAATTCCGCTCGCCGACATGCGCGCGGCCGGCGGCCTGGCGTGGATGGAGATTGCGTCCACCGAGGTGGCCCGCGAGAGCATGCAGCTTGATCCGTGGCCGATTGCAGCTCAGCCGTCGAACATCGGATTGGTGGTTGCCGGTGGCGGGCATTCGAGCCATGCGCTGTGGCTGCAGGGCTATTGCCCTGGCATTATCGGACGCGAAATCAAGCTGCCGCCGG
>CAIPNE010000765.1 GCA_903866355.1 uncultured Gammaproteobacteria bacterium | reverse complement strand
TGGCGGCGTTGAGCGCGGCGAGTATTCGGGGCGATATCACCCATTATTCTGCCGAGATTTATGATGTCAGTGGTAAGCGCGACATGGGTTTTGTTCTGCCGACGCACTAGCGCTGGCGCAGACTTTGCCGCAAGGCTAATGCTGCGTGTGGCTGCGGGGTCGGGTAGCGCCGCCGGCCGTGGCCAGCGCGGCTACCCCACCGGCACGCAGCGCTGTTCCACCGCCCCAGCACAACGCGGCAGACTGCTTGGCAACAAGGCCTCGCGCTGAGACTTTCCGCCGGTTTAAAGCGCTTAAAACAGCGGCTTTACCTCTGCCATGCGGTAGCGTTCCAGACCCGCCAAAATTTCTTGCTTGGCTGCTTCTGGCCCGCCCCACCCGCTGACCTTCACCCATTTGCCGGGTTCCAAATCTTTGTAGTGTTCAAAAAAATGCCGAATTTGTAGCAGGCGTTCGGGTTGGAGATCTTCGGGTCTTTGCCAGTGGCGATAGATGGGCAGAATTTTGTCGATAGGTACCGCCAGCAGTTTGGCGTCGCCGCCGGCTTCGTCCTCCATTTGCAGCACACCGACCGGACGACAGCGAATCACCGCACCCGTGGTCACCGCGAAGGGCGTTACTACCAGCACATCCACGGGGTCACCGTCGTCGGCAATGGTGTGGGGGATATAGCCGTAGTTACACGGATAGTGCATGGAAGTGAGCATGAAACGGTCGACAAACAGTGCGCCAGTTTCTTTGTTCACCTCGTATTTCACGGGATCAGCGTTCATGGGAATTTCGATGATGACGTTGAATTCTTCCGGCGGATTACGGCCGGAGTCCACACGATCCAAGTTCATGACAGGCAGACCTCTGGTTGGGGAATAGGGTGGTGTGGATGGCTGTATACCGCAGTTGGCCAGGAATTTAAGCCGTGGTGTCCCCGGCCGGCCGCGCCCCTAGCTTATAGCCCAAACAGATTGCACCGGCCCAGTCCGTGCAGGCAAGAAAATGGGCGCTGACAGTAAAGCCCGCTGCGGTGAAATGCCACGGGCGCGTTCCGGGTCTAACGCTAACCCGGCGCAGCCTGCGCCCGGCACGCCAGGCTGAAGGTTGCGAAGCCGTATTCGGCTCGCCCGATCAACGCTGGACGTTATCAAGGGTCGCCATAGATACTTGGCCAGTGACGCCGCGCAGCGCTGCCTGCGTTGGCCCGCACAGGGGAAAATAATAAAGCGCGCACAGCGTCTTTAGACGACCTCGCGCAAACCGGGAGAACCTCATGGCTTTCGATTTGAATGGCATTGATATCCATACCCCCAGCCGCTATGCCCACAGTTTTCCGTGGGCGGAATGGGAGGTGCTGAGGCGCGAAGCCCCAGTTTTTTGGTACGAGCGTGACGATATCGAACCCTTCTGGGCGGTAACCCGTCACGCCGAGGTCATGGTCATCTCCGAACGTCCCAAAATCTTCATCAATGGCGGCCCACGTCTGCGCTTGGCGCTGAAGGGCGAAACCGAACTCCTACGCGGCGGTCTGGACTCTTTTGGTCAGTCGCGCGGCTGGAATCCGCAAGAACCACCTGATTTAACGTTCATGGATGACCCCCAGCATCGCGAAGTGCGCAAGCACGCCAGTTGGGCTTTCACGCAAGGCTGCATGCGTTCTTTCGCCAGCCATTTTGACCAACTCGCCGCGGGTTTTACCGCCGAGTTTCTCGCGGAGCTAGAGCAGGGTGGCGAAGTGGATTTTGTCCGTCACTTGGCGGCCAAGCTGCCGTTGGCGGCTATCGGCGAAATTATTGGTTTGTCGGCCGGCGACTGGAAAAGAATTCTGGTCTGGTCCAACGCGATTATTGGTGAGGTATCCCCTGAGCACGTGCTGCCCGGTGAAACCCTGTTGCAGGCGGCGGAACGTTTCATGAACGAATTCCGGCTGTATCTGGAAGAACTCATCCAGGCGCATCGCAAGCCCGGCGGCGGGCCGTCTGACTTCGTTAATCGTTTGGTTAGCGCAACGGTAAACGGCCAGCTGCAAAATGATCAGCAGCTCATCGGCTATTTGTTTGTGCTCATCGGGGCCGGTAACGACACCACGCGCAATGCCACCGCCGGTGGCTTGGTTGCGTTGCTGGAGCACCCCGAGCAACGTGATCTGCTGTGTGCTAATCCCGGTTTGATCAGCGGCGCGGTAGACGAAATACTCCGCTGGACCTCCCCGGTGATCAGCTTTCTGCGCACTGCGACGGAAGATTTCCAGCTGCTGGATAAAACCATTCGCGCCGGCGACACCGTCTGCATGTTTTATCCGTCCGCCAATCGCGACGAGAGCGTGTTTACCGATCCCTACCGGTTCGACATCCAACGTAATCCCAATCCGCATCTCACCTTCGGTTTCGGCGCGCATTTTTGCCTCGGCACCAACCTGGCCAAAGCCGAGTTGCGCGCGGCGATCACGGCCTTGCTGCCGGTGTTGCCACGTTTGAAGTTGGGCGGCATGGGGCATCGTATTCCCAACACGCATGTGTCGGGTTTTGCCGAATTGCCGGTCGCGCTGGCGTAAGATGGCGGCGCCCAGCCCCACGCCGGTGGGGCTGGCGCGCGGCCACATTGGGCCGGCGTGAGTGTCGCGCCGGCCAACCGGCCGACCACAAATTTCTGCCTGAGCCGGTTTCCCATGAGGGACAACCCAACACCCCGAGTGGCCTGGTGGCAGCGGGCTAAAAGGATCACGCCATGCATCACGTATCGATTCCAGATTTTGCGCGCGAGCGGGGCGCGTTAATGCGCCCGGTGTTGTCCGTGAATGCCGCCAAGACGGCGGTGATTGCGATCGATTTTCAGCGTTTTTTTATCGATGCCGGGCAACCCATGGGGAATCAGCACGCCCGCGACATCCTAGACCACGCCAATCGACTGCACGCGGCCGTGCGGCAGGCGGGCGGGCTGGTTATCTTTACCCAACATAGCGTGGGGCCCTTGCCCGGGACGATGAGTGCGGCCAGCGTGCCGGCTGCCCAGCCGTCATCTCCGTACGAACTGCTACCCGGTAGTGACGCCTACGATCTTCACCCGGACATCGTGCGCGCCACCGCCGACTGGTGCGTTGTTAAGTACCAATCTAGTCCGCTGCATCCGGGTGCGGCGACGGGCCTCCACGAGCATTTGCGGGCCCGTGGCATCGAC
>CAIPNE010000764.1 GCA_903866355.1 uncultured Gammaproteobacteria bacterium | reverse complement strand
CGCGCGAAAGGTCGTTAGCAACCCGTTGGCGCCCAGCGGCGAGCGCTCGCCGTAGACCTTACTTGAACTGAGAAAAACACAGCGGCCAATGCCGGCATTGAGTGCCGCCGCGATGAGCCCCGCGCTACCCTCGAGATTGATGCGCTTAAATTCTTGGCTCGCCGCAGCGGTGCTGGGCTCGCCGCGATGGGCGCGCGCAGCCAGATGGATAACGCCAGCGCAGCCCGCAACGGCGGCGCGCCAGTCGGTGCGCGCATGGATATCGCCTACCGCGAGCGTGCGGCTAGCGCCCACGACCCTCACGCCAGGTGCCCGTACCGCCGCAATGACCTCATGTCCACGGGCCGCCAGCAATGGAACCAAATGCGTGCCCACAAAACCATTAGCGCCGGTAATCAAGACCCGCATCGAGCGCCCTCCTGACCACCCATCGCCCGGCTAATCCCAAGCATCAACCGCATCGCATTGCACCTGAGTGTTCGCGCGTGGCTGACCTGTGCGCCCGATGATCGAACCACCAGCCGGCAGGCATTGGCAGGCAACGCGACCGCCACCCACCCTGCCGCTTGCCGCTTGCTTGACCGATTGCGCGGCGTACCACACGCTGTGTTTTGAAAAACCGTGGTTAAGGGCAGCAGATACCGCCGCATCACAGGCGGCGGCCAAAGCGCCTGCGCAGCGCGAACCCCCAAAGCCTGTGAGCGCCCTGTTACCGGCACCGTCATGCGCATAGCTCACGATAAACGGCGAGCGTTTGTGCGAGCACAAGCTCCAGAGAAAACGCTGTTTCAACCAGCAACCGCGACTGCTCACCCATGCGTAGACGCAGTCCAGGGTCATCAATGAGTTTCCGCAAGGCCACCACCAAGGCATCCACATCACGCACCGGCACCAACAAGCCGTTCACGCCCTCTTGGACTATTTCGCGACAGCCCGGCGCATCGCTCGTGATGATCGGTAAGCCACAGGCGGCCGCCTCCAGCAGCGATTTCGGCAAACCCTCACCATAGAACGAAGGTAGACAGGCAATATGCATGCTTTGCATTACCGCCGGCATGTCTTCTCGTCGGCCCCACCACTCCACGCCGTGCTGGCCATGCCAGCCGCGTAAAATTGCTGCCGGCACCGAGGCCGGGTTAGCGGGATCGGGATCGCCCACCAAGATAAAACGCGCATTAACGCCAGCCTCGGTCAGGCGTTGGGCAGCCTTAACGAATTCGCCCACGCCTTTGTCCCAGAGCATCCGTGCTACCAGCGCAATACAAACCGGTGCAGGTGGTGGCACGACGGGATGAAAAATTTGCACATCGACACCTGCGCCACGGATCAGCCGCAAGCGGGTGGCAGCCACCCCCGAACGCGCCAGTAAAGCCCGGTCTTCTGGGTTTTGGACGATCGTTAAACTCTGCGATTGATTGAGCAACTGCGCCAACATTCGCCGCAAGACCGGGCGCGCCAAGCGCACTATCCCGCTGGACGATGTGAACAGCCAACCTAGCCCTGCCACCGCATTCACCTGCGCTGCGACGCCCGCCAGCCACGCCGCCAGCGCGCCCAACATCACCGGCTTTAAGGCCACGTGATGCACCAGATCGGGTTGTTCACGGCGATACAATCGCCACAGCGCCAGCACCTCACGCAACGGATTGCCGCCGCGCCGCGACAATTCAAAAGGGATGAGCCGAATGCCCGCCCGGCGAACCACGTCCGCCTGTCGTCCCTCGCGGGTCGCCACCGCCACCTCGAAACCTGCCGCCTGCGCAGCGACTGCGAGCGGCAGCCGGTGCGAAACGAAATACCAGTCTTCGGTAACCACGAACAGCAACTTCAAATGCTGTGCCCCGAGCATTGCTGGTGCTTCAGCACAGTCCGCTAGCCCCGCGCAGCAGCTTGCTCAGCGTGTCCACTGTTCACGCCAAGCTTCGAACATCAACACGCCCCACAACAGGTATTGCTGATTGTGGCCGCCAGCCAAATGCGCCTGCCACACGGCCCGTACCCGTGCCGGATCGAAATAACCAGCGTTGGCGAGACGATCGGGCGCCAGCAGGGTTTCTGCCCAATCACGCAAAGGCCCGCGCAGCCACACGTCGATGGGGATGCCAAAGCCCATCTTCGGGCGCTCAAACAAAGGCCGCGGCACATGGCGCGCCAATACTTCTCGGAGCACCCATTTCCCCACGCCGTCGCGCACTTTAAAGGCATGCGGCAAACGCCAGGCCAGTTCCACTAGCTCATGGTCCAGAAACGGCACACGCGCCTCGAGGCTCACCGCCATACTGGCGCGGTCGACTTTAGTGAGGATGTCACCGGGCAGATAGTGCAGGGTGTCCACATACATCATGCGTTCCACCGTATTGAGCCCGCGCGGGCTAGTGGCGGCCAGCGCCAGCACACTCGCCGGCTCCTGGGCGCCCAGCACGACGTCCGTTGGCACCGGCCATAGCGAAATCAACCGCAAATACATGGCCAAGGGATCGTCTATCGCCAGCAAGCGGCTCAGTTTGTGGAGTTTGTCGCCCGGCATCGGTTGGCGCAGAAACTGTGGCAGTACCGGTCCCAACAGCGCGAACAGCCGATCCCAATGGGCGGTCGATACGGCCCGCAGCAAACGCCCGGCCAACACCCGTAAGCCATGCGGCAGCCGCTGTTGCCGGCGCCAGAGTTGTTCGGCGATGGAATAGCGGGTGTAGCCGCCAAATAACTCATCCCCAGCGTCCCCCGACATCGCCACCGTGACATGGCGCCGAGCGAGCGCGCACACCAGATGGGTAGGGATCTGCGAGGAATCCGCAAAGGGCTCGTCGTACATCGTGGCGAGTTGTGGAATGACCGCGAGTGTTTCCTCGGGGCTG
>CAIPNE010000763.1 GCA_903866355.1 uncultured Gammaproteobacteria bacterium | reverse complement strand
GTAGAGCGCACCGGTCACACTGAGCTGGCTAACCAGCAGAAAGTCGTTGTTGGCGGGTGTGTCCCAATCCACCACCTGCAAGCGCTCGGTTTTCTGGCCACCGTGCTCACGATCTGGCACGGACACCGTGATGCCATCTTTTAGCAGCTGGTAAACCTCGCGGTTGGCCGCTTCCAACAGCATGGCCGAGCGGTCACGGGCAATCTCGTCGATCGCGCTGTTGATGGCCTCGGCCGGCAGACCCGGGTTCAGCCGCACCAGCGCCGCCCGCAGCCGGCTTGCCAGCACCACGTCGGCCTTGGTTTCGCGCCCCAGCGTGCCATTAGCGCCCAGGGTTTCCTCCATGGCCGACACCGTCTGCCAGCCCAGGTCGGCAAACAGGCCGATGGCCGGTTGCTCGACCAATTGGTCTTCGGTGTAGGCGTGGGTGCTCACGCCGTCAAATCTCCGCTCTCAGGGCGTGCCGCAAGTACGGTGTAACGCTGATCCGGATGGTTTTCCATTGCCGCAATGGTGTAGGCCAGCAGACCCTCCTCGACCATCGGGGTCAGATAATCCCGTACCAGCGGCTTGTGTCCCCTTCCGTTCAGGATGGTAGCCAGCTCTCTGGCACTGAGGGCACGCCAGCGACACAGGTCGACGATCAAGGCACGCATAATCTCCCGCCGGGGTTTGGTGCCAACCGGCGGTATGCGCTCTGCCAGTTCGAGGGGGACCGTCACCAGGTCCTGGTGACTATTCTGATTGGACTGGTGACTATCCCGAGTTAGCTGGTGACTATTCGGTTCATCCAAGAATTTTTCAGTCGCCAATACCACAGGTGCCGCAAGAAAGCGTTGGCCCGGCACATAGTAGGTGCGACTGCCACCCCCTTTCATCTCCAGCAATTCCAGGTCGCGTAAGCGGCGCAGGTGACCCGAGGCGTCCAAGGTATCCGTACGGTTGATGGCCCGATAGGCGGCGTTGTCGATGGCACCCAATTCCCGGACGAACACCAGGGCGCGGGATTCCTCGTCGCTGATTGGTTCATTGGTTAATCGTCGCAGCCAGGTCAGATCGTCTGGCCCCAGGAAATGGTGAAACAGAAAGGTGGCGACAAACTGATCGGGGCGGCGCGAAGACTCGAAAGTGGGCGGCAAGAGGTCATGGGCGAGCATCAGTTCGCGCATGGCGCGGATACCGCTGCCTTTTGTCTCGGCGATGTTCACCTCATGCAGCACGGCCGCAATGCGCGGGTTGCGGGTTTCCGAGCCAGGTTCGCCCAATTGTTCTTCCGCCTTGATGGAATGCCCCGGATTGCGAATCTCCAACCGATTGGCATAACGGATGATCTGGATCGCACCGTGAATGCGGTAGCTGCGGTGCATGACGGCGTTGACAATGGCCTCACGGATAACCCGCAGCGGAACCGTGGGCTCGTCTTCTCGCGCCAAAGCGCCCTCGGGCAAAGAGAAAGACTGGATCAGTTCATCGCGCACTGTATTGGTGGCGCGCCGGATGGCGGCAAACAGTGGGGCGCGGATTTCCAAGGTGTCGAACCGGTGATCGGGGTTTTCCACCCATTGCCGACCGGGCACTCGGATGTAATCGATGCGCATCATGGGAAAACAGCGACGCAAGGCCATGGTAGAGCCAAACAGGACGATGCCGGCCACCGTGGGTTTGAGTGATCCGCTGTCGCGCTTGGCGCACCCCAGGGAGCGCAGCAGGTCGTCGTCCGACCAGGACAATTCCTCGGCATCCGGATTGATCGCCCTGCGCTGCTGCCGGTAATCTTCAATGGCGGCCGGATCGATGTCTTCCATTTCGGCATCGGAGAGCAACGCAGCGTCAAGGGTGTCAATCTGGTGACCAGCGTAGAGGGCGACCAGATCGTCCTCAGTTCCTTCTTGGTCTGTCGGGCCAACGCGCCGGTAGGCGCCCCGTGGAAGCCCCAGGTTCTGGATGTAAATGGGCTTATCGGTCGGCACCACCTCGGGCATATACACCACCACCACAGTCTTGCCGCCCAGTTCCTCGACCGAGACGCGAGGACGAAGCGGGCGATTGAACACGCTGGCGCACTGGCTGGCCAGATCGGACTGAATCTTGTCGGGTTGGTCAATGCCGTGGATTTTGTAGGCATTGGCGAACAAATCCTGCGGGTCGCGGCTCACCCCCAGCAGGAGATAACCGCCGCCCAGACCGGGTTCGTTGGCAAACGCGCAGATCGTTTCCATGATCGACCGGTCAATCTGGCGGGCCCGCTTGGCCTCAATCCGATGCGACTCGTCCAGCGCTGTGAGTTCTTGCAGCAAGTCTTCGGCGGAGCGCATCATGCCAATGCTTCCTTCGAGGCCAACGCCACTTCACCATTGGTTTTGCGCCCCTGCGTGTCAGCCGCACCCAGGGTTTCTTCCATGGCCGGTTGCTCTGGGAATTGGCTTTGTCTGTAAGCGTGAATGGACATTTTGACTTGCGTTGGTGCGCTACACCGGTGGGAAAACTAACACACGCACATCTGTCAGGTTGCCAAGCGCTGACTCGATCAGTGGGTGCACGTCAGCCCAATCCAGCCCACCATACCCACAGCCCAGCGGCGGCACGGCAATGGATCGGATGTTCAAGCGTTTGATGGTGCCCACCAAGTCTTGCAGACCCGTTTCAATGTCGGCCTTTCGGCTACCTGCGCGCCAGTGCCCCTTGGTGGGAAAGTTGATGATCCAGCGTGGGCCACCCGCCAGACCGCCCATATCAAACACGTGCACCTTACCCAATTGCACATCACTCGCCTGACAGGCCTGTTCATAAGCACGGAACATCTGTGGATAGGCTTGCTTGAATTGCAGCGCAATGCCCTTACCAATGATGCCCACCGTGTTGACGGTGTTCACCAGTGCCTCAACGGGCGCATTCAGCAGGTTGCCTTCGGTGATTTCGATCATGAGGCCTCGACGTTGATCTGGCCGGAGAGCAGGCGCGGTAGCAACAGGTCGCGGGTGCGGCGGAGGTTTTGTATTCGCTTGGCGAGGTTAATGATTTCGGCCAATAGTGGTTCAACCGAACGGTCGAAATGCACTGCGGTTTTCTCATCGGGTAGAACCAACTCCAACCCGCCGAGGGTCTGTTGATTGATTCCCGGTTGGGCTGCGTTTGCGTTCTTCGAGCGAATCGCCTGCACGGTTTCCGGTTCTTGAAGCCAAATGTAGAGGAAGTTTTGCTTCAAGCGAATGCCCTTGCCACGGAGAAGAAAGACATGCTCGTTCACACAGAATTCCGTGTGCGGGAAGGCATCGCGGAAATAGGAAGACTTCCCGATGTAAGCGCCGTCCTTGTAAATTGCTACGTCCCGGTCGCGAACTACGCCTTTGCGCATCTGCTCAAAGAACTCACGCGGGACAAGTTTTTCGCTTGCAAATTCGTGCTTTCCGATGCCGTTGATGTTTTCAGCACCAATGCTCGGGACACCATCTGCTTCTTCGCGAATACCTCCTTTCGGACGTTTGCCCGATTCCAGCGCAGCGAGATTGGTCCCGAGAGTGGTGGCTTCCCACCCGCGCGGAATATCGCCGAGGGGGGAAACCACAAGCGGATGATTTTCATGGCCGGGGAAGCGGAAGTGGACGAACCACTCGCGGTAAAGACCACGGGCCATAGCCTCCAGTATCTTGATACGCCGCTGGCTGTTTTCGATCAGTTCGTCGTAGGCGGAGAGGATGCCTGCGATGCGTTTTTGGACGGGGAGCGAAGGCACTGGAAGTCTGATCTTCCGCATATCTTGGATCGGCAGTTGAGGTTGCGCTGCGCCGCTGCGTAAACTGTTCACTTGCGAGTGGAAGCTCGGAGATCGAACAAAGTGATACAGAAAGGCCGGTAGCAGCTTTGTTCTGTCGCACCGAAGGATGACCATTCCAGAATTGATGCGAAGATGGTTAAAGGGCACAGCGTCGTTGAAGTAGGCTGTGTTCCCGAGCGTACCGCGCGTTGTAAGCACGACATCTTCCCGTCTCAGCTTGCCCTTATTGAGTGCCGCGTCTCTTTTCTCGTCAATGAACTGGCACTCTGAAAAGCTAAAGCCGGACTTTGTAACGTTGGTCGCGCTTAAAAATAGACAGTGACCAGATGGACTGAATTCTTCTCGCTTTGGATAGTTCTTGCCTCGATCACCGTCAATAATCTCAAAAGGCGCATCGGCAAAAGATACCGGTTCTAGCCCATTCATGACTCAAGAATTTCCGCCACATTTGCGGCAATGGTTTTTTCGAGTTCCCGCGCCTGGACATTGAGCACTTCAAGCTCTTCGTTCAATGCAACAAGTTGTTCGTTGAAATCTTCATCGCTTACATGCTCACCTGGTGCAACACCAACATACCTTCCAGGGTTCAGTGACCAACCTTGCACTTCGATTTCTTGCAGGGTCGCCACTTTGCACAGCCCAGCCACATCGGCATAGGTGGGGATATCGCCAAACATCTCTTTGATCTTTTCAGCCGCTTGCTCCCCACCAAAGGTGGTGTCCAAGGCTTCGCCCCTATACAAGCGAACCAGGTTGGCAATGAAGCCGATTTGCGCGTCCGTCCAGTTTCGGTGAGCGCGGTCCACTTGCCGGTAGATGTGGCGGGCGTCGATGAAGAGCACGGTTTCGGCGCGCTTTGTCTTGGCTTTGCCACGGTCCAGAAACCACAGCGTGACCGGCAGGGTGACGGTGTAAAACATATTGGGGCCGACGGCCACCATCACGTCCACCGCTCTGGCCTCGATCAGTTGCTGGCGCAGGGCCTGTTCGGAGCTGCGGGCGTCAGACGCCGAATTGGCCATCACAAAACCGGCGCGGCCTTTGGCGTTCAGCGACGAGTAGAAAAGCTGAATCCAGATGTAGTTGGCGTTGTCGGTGCGCGGCATGCCAAACGGAAAGCG
>CAIPNE010000762.1 GCA_903866355.1 uncultured Gammaproteobacteria bacterium | reverse complement strand
CCGCTGCCCGCTGCCCGCTGCCCGCTGCCCGCTGGCCGCTGCCCGCTGGCCGCTGGCCGCTGGCCGCTGGCGCCAGCAGCACACTTTTGATGCGACTGGCGGCGCTGCCGTGTCCTCGGCGTGGCTCGGCCTTAGTCTTGTCGCCGGGGTTTTTGAGCCCGCGCCCTCAGTGCCTTAAACGCCGCCCGGTCGCGGTGGTAATCTTTGGGGGCCTTAAAACGCGCATCCTCAGCGCCACCGCACGCCGCTATTTTTAGGAGTCCCAACGATGAACACCCCGCTGGCAGGTAAACGCATTCTGATCACTCAGGCCAGCGAATTTATGGGCCCTACCCTGTGCGAGATGCTGGCCGAGCAAGGTGCGACCCTCATCGCCAGCCACGAATCGCTCGCGCCGGTAGATGCCGCGGCACGGGTGGTAGTCGCGGCGGGCCACATCGATATTCTCATCGCCAATCTGGCCATCGGCGCGCCGACGACCTTGGCGCTGGAAGTCGAAGAGCCGGAGTGGCGTGAGGTTTTTGCGACCTTGGTCGACCCTTTGCCACGGCTGGCGCGCGCGGTGTTGCCGGCCATGCTGGAACGGCGCGCCGGCAAAATTTTGGTCATGGGCAGCGCCAGCGCTTTGCGCGGCATGAAACGCTGTTCCACCTACAGCGCGGCCCGCGGCGCGCAGCTCGCTTGGGTGCAGGCGCTCGGCGTAGAAGTGGCGTCGCAGCAGGTTCAGGTCAACGCGGTGGCGCAAGTTTTTGTCGAAAACCCCACCTATTACCCGCCGTCGCTGCAGGCGAATCCAAAATTTCAGGAACGACTTAGCCGCGAAGTGCCCTTGGGGCGCTTGGTGGGCGCCCGCGAAGACGGCGCTTTTGTGGCCTATTTATGCAGCGATGCGGCCAATTGTTTTGTGGGGCAGGTGTTTCCCATGGCCGGTGGCTGGGTGACCCGTTAACGCGGGCCGGCCCCGCGTGGCGGCGTGCAGGCACGCCATCTATCTGGGGCCGGCGAACTGACACATTCGGCGCGCAAACTGTACCGACCTTGCCCAGCAACCACTCGCCCAAAATAGGCCATGCACGCCAGCCGTAAATCCCTACCTCTTCACGCGCCGCGCCGGGTAGCGATCGTGGTGTCGCACCCCATTCAGCATTTTGTGCATCTCTATCGCGGGCTGGCCGCCGATCCTGCCATCGAATTAAAAGTTTTTTTTGCGTCCAGCCTTGGGCTGAAACCCTATTTCGACCGAGATATGGGCGTGGAAATTCAATGGGAGACAGATTTGCTGGGTGGCTACGTTTCCGAATTTCTGCCCGGTGCCGACGACATCCGCAGCGTTGGCCTGCGCGCGACCGATAACCCCGGTGTCGCGGCCGCGCTGGCCGCCTTTGATCCGGCGGTGGTGCAAATCCACGGCTATGCCCAATTGACGTTACTGCGCGCGCTGCTCTGGTGCCGTTGGCAGAGTGTGCCGGTGTTGTTGTGGTCGGATAGCTCGCTGCTATTTGAGCGGCCGGGCTGGAAACGCACCCTGAAACGCTGGCTGTTACCCCTGTTGTTGCGCCAAATCGCCGCGGTGCTGACCACCGGCGACAACAATGCGGATTACTACCGGTATTACGGCGTGCCACCGCGGCGGTTGTTCCGCTGCCCCTTCACGGTGGATCAAACCTTGCTCAACGCCGCGCGTGATCACCGCCCCTCGGTGCGGGCCACCTTGCGCGCTCAATATGGCATTGCGGAAGACACTTTTGTGGCCTTGTTTGTGGGCAAGCTGGTGGCGTGGAAACGGCCGCAGGACTTGTTGGCGGCGCTCGCGATGCTGCGTAGCCGTCGACCCGAAGCGCGGGGCATCACGGCTTTTTTCGCGGGCGACGGGGCGTTGATGGCAGACCTGCGTGCCACCGCGAGCGCCGACAACTTGCCGGCGGTGTTCGCGGGTTTCGTCAACGTGGACCAACTGCCGGGCGTTTATGCGCTGGCGGACGCACTGGTTTTCCCCTCCTCGCGCGAGCCCTACGGTTTGGCCGCCCGCGAAGCCATTGGTGTTGGCCTGCCGCTCATCGTGAGCGACCAAATAGGCTGCATCGGTTTAACCGATGCCGCGCGGCCCCAGCAAAACGCGCTGGTTTATCCGGCAGGTGAGGTGCCTGCGCTATGCGCCGCACTGGGGCGCCTGCTGGATGAGGCCGGCTTCCACGCGCAGCTGAGCGCCAGTTCGCTGGCAGTGGCTGCCGACATCGATCTGGGGTGCAGCGTGCGGGGATTTCTCGCGGCGGTGTCGGCGGTGGCGCCCGCGCCATCGCCGGCCGACAGCCACTAGTCAGCGCGCGGCGCGGCGGGTTGAAACCTGTCACCGCACGCCGCTAACGCCGCTGGGCGGGGGGCCGATCTTGTGCGCTAAAACGCAGCCCTTCGGCGCGCCTCACTTTCTCATTGGCAGTCTTTGCTTGGCGAGCGGTGGCGCGGACTGCTCTACAAGATGACTACGGCGCGTCGTGCCACGCGCCCCAGTGCCAATCAGGTGGGGATGGCATGCTCCAGCGCACCGGGTAATGCCGCAGTCCGGGGTGCAGGCGGGTCCAGATAAAGGCCACCACCGCCAAGCTCGCCGTGCCGATTAACACCGGTTGCAGCAGCGCGCCAAACCCGGCGTGCAGGTGGACCATGAGCAGCGTGGTAGCACCGGCGGGCGGATGTACCGTGCGTGAAGTGAGCATCCATGCCACGCTCCCAGCTTCCGCGAGGGCATACACCCACAGCGCATCACCCCAGAGTTGCTGACACACGATGCCAATCAGGGCGGCGCCCAGATGCCCGCCGAATAACGCGCGCGGCTGGGCCGCGGGGCTGTCGGTAAACACAAAAAGAATCACGGCTGAGGCGCCCAGCGAACCCAGTAAAAACGGTGCCGCCAGCAGCGGTCCCGTCAACATCAGGCTCAGGCCAATCGCCGCCGCCGCACCGGCGAGCGTGTACAAAATACGGCTGGCTCGCCGCATTAGCGTTCGCGCTGCCGCGCCGACCAGAGCGCGGGCACACTGCGCAGCACACCAACAAAGCTGCCCGCACCGCGTTGCCAAGCATGGAAGACGCGCAGAAAACCGCGTTGGCCAGCGGTGACCTGCTGACGCTTCCACGTACCCGCGAGGTGTTTATTGGCCTCGGCGAAGCTGGGATACAGGTGCACGGTGCCGAGAATTTTGTTCAGACCCAGACCGTGCTGCATCGCCAAGGCAAATTCTGCGATGGTCTCACCCGCGTGTTCGCCCACGCTGGTCACGCCGAGGATCCGGTCGCTACCGGGCACGGTGAGCACTTTAAGAAAGCCCTCGTTGCTGCCTTCGGTGATGGCGCGGTCCAGGTCGCTCAGGTCGTAGCGGGTCACCTCGTAGGGCACGGCCTGCGCTCGCGCGGCGGTTTCGTTGAGCCCCACGCGCGCCACTTCGGGCGCGGTGAAAGTACACCGTGGCACCACGCGATAGTCTGCGCGCCAGCGTTTAAACCGGCCAAATAGCGCGTTAAGGGTGGCAAACGTTGCCTGATGGGCGGCCGCGTGCGTGAGTTGAAAAGGCCCCGCCACATCGCCACAGACGTGTAGATTGGGATATTGGGTGGCGAGGTACGCATCGGACTCAATGGTGCCACTGGCGCTGAACGCCAGGTCCAGCGCGTCCAGTCCGCACTCGGCGGTATTGGGGGTGCGCCCAATGGTCACCAGCAGTTGGTCAAAAGCGACGCGCATTTCAACCCCTTCAAACATCACACACAGGGATTTTTCCCCCTCGGTTATTTCGCAACGCAAGGCGAGGGCCCGGGTTAGCACCGCCACCCCTTCGCGGGCAAAGCGCTTTTTGAGCACGGCGGAGACCTCTGGGTCTTCGTCCGGTAACAGGTGCTCCGCGCGCTGCACTAACACCACTTGTGAGCCGCAGCGCGCAAACGCCTGTGCGAGTTCGCAGCCCGCCGGGCCGCCGCCCAAGACCACGAGGCGGCGCGGCAGTTCGCGCAGCGCCCAGATGGTGTCGGAGGTTAGGTAACCCACAGCTTCAAACCCGGGCAAGTTGGGTCGGGTGGGATGTGCGCCAGTGGCAATGATGGTGTGGGCGGCGGTGATCTGGCGCACCCCCTGCGCGTCCGTGATTTCAATGGTCCACGGCGAGACTAGGCGGGCGCGGCCCGGCAGACACTCCACCCCCAGCGCGGTGTAGCGGGCGACAGAATCGTGGGGGGCGATCGCGCGCACGGTGGCCGCAACGCGTTCCATCACCGCGGCGAAATCGCAATCGCCCTGCGCATTGCGAATGCCAAATTCCGCCGCGCGGCGCAACTCGGCGCAGGCGCGAGCGGCGCGCAGCAGGGCTTTGCTGGGCACGCAGCCGGTGTTCAGGCAATCCCCGCCCATTTGGTTGCGCTCGATGAGTGCCACGCGAGCTTGCGTGGCGGCGCCCAGATAAGCCGCCACCAAGCCGCCGCTGCCCGCACCGATCACGGCCAGGTTGTAGTCGAACCAGGCCGGGCGGGGCCAGCGTGCCGCCACCTTGCGTGCCCGCAGCCCAGACAGCGCCCAGCGCGCCACTAGCGGCAAGACCCCGAGTAGTGTGAGCGATAGCAGTAGTCCGGGCGTGAGCGCACTCTCCAAGGAGGTCACCGCGCCGAGTTGGGTGCCAAGATTCAGGTACACAAAGGTCCCCGGCAGCATGCCGAGCTGGCTGACCCAATAAAACGTGCGCACCCGCAGACGGGTCAGTCCCATGACAAGGTTGATGGCGAAAAAGGGGAACAACGGCACCAGCCGCAGCGCAAAAAGATAGAAGGCGCCATCGCGCGCCATCCCGGCGTTGATCACCCGCAGTTTTTCGGCGTAGCGCCGTTGCACGAAATCCCGCAAGATAAAGCGCGCACTGAGCATCGCCAACGTGGCCCCGAGACTGGCGGCAAAAGACACCAACACCACGCCAACCCACAGCCCAAATAGCGCGCCGGCGGCCAGCGACATCACTGCCGCGCCGGGCAGAGACAGTGCGGTAACACCCACATACAGCAGGCCGAAGCCGCCCAGCGTTAGCGCCGGGTGGGCGGTATACAGGGCGCTAAAATCGGTTAGGCGGGCTTGTAGAAATTCCACGCCAGCGTAGTGAGCGAGGTCTAGCCAGTGAAATGCCAAGAAGCTCAGCACCACGATGCTGGCGAGTACGCCCTTCCGCCACTGCACTGCAAACTCCCTGCCCACACCGGGCGTTGTGCCATGACCGACGAGTATCACCCATTTGGGGTCGTGCCGGCCTACTTTTGCCGCGCATTATTTGGTGGCTACGGGGTTTGTCCACCGTGTGGACAGGCAAGTGGATTCGCTGATTTATCATAGAGGAGGTGCAGCGATGAGCGATCGCAGTGTTCTTCAAGGTATCAATGCGGCGTTCGGCGCGTTGGAGCGCCCGCGCTATTTCACCCACATCTGGCATTGCGAGGAGTGCGCGGACCACGACGACCGGCTCCAACTCTGCGACCGGCACACCCTGTGTCTCGAGGATGTGGGCTATGCCGCGTGTGACCCCTTCTGTGTGGCGACGCCCCAAGCGCTGGCCTATTTTTTCCCGTCCTTGGCCCGCTTGGCGCTGGCACCGCCCAGCTCCGAGCACGGCTGGTACGCCACCCAACTGTTGTTTCACTTAGCCGTTGATGAAATCGATAATCCGTTTTATCGCCACTGCGATACGCGCCAACGCGCAGCCGTGGCGCGCTTGTTGGCGCATGTGGTCGAAACCCGCGCCCAATTGGCCATCGAAGAACAGGCGACAGACAATTTTGTCCGCTGCTACCGCCTTTGGTCGGCGCCGCTTATCGGGGGACGGATGATCAACTAACGCCGCCGTGGCGACTTGTTGATGCGGTGCAATCTAGAGTGAAGTGGGCCTCTACGTTAATCAGAGGCAGGCCATGGCAGCGGTAGAATTTGGATTGTTTGACTGG
>CAIPNE010000761.1 GCA_903866355.1 uncultured Gammaproteobacteria bacterium | reverse complement strand
CGTTGATTAAGCGTCCAGATTGAACGTGAGACTTGGTCATAAGAAACCCTTTCCAAGGTGAGATTTTAAGAGGATGACATTTTTTAAAATAAATACTCGCGCAAAACAAAACATTATTTATTTTCTCTATCCAAGACCAATCTGAACCAATGCAATACTTAATTGCATAATTTTGAGATTATTTTATTTAATTTCAGCTGCTATTTTCATCCATAGCATTAAGCCAACGCTGGCCATTAACATTGCCGCTTCATCTTGAAGGCCGGCGTCACTTGTTCACGCAGTCGGTAATTTGGTGCCAAGACGCTGTGGTAGCGCGTTTGGTTGCCTCTCGGCGTTGGCACCCATCCGAACAGGCGCGCCATAAAGTGCCGCGGCTCGCACACCGCCTCTGTCGTGCCATCCCGGCACGGCGTCTGCGGGCGGAGGCGAATATTCCCTTGGGATGTTAACGACCGCCGTTCGGTCGAGACTGCCGGGCGCGTGATATGGCAACACCGCCGTTCCCGTTGCTCGCGCGCCGCCTTGGCTTGCGAATCAACGCCGGCTACGCAAGCTGCTCGCGAAGCAGGTTTTTTTGCACCTTGCCCATCGCGTTGCGCGGCAGGGCGGCCATCACGACGTAGCGTTTGGGTTGCTTGTAGTTCGCTAACGCGGTTTTTAACTGCGCACGCGTGCCGGCTTCATCGAACGCCACGCCCGCGCGGAGCACCAGCACAGCCACCACTTGTTCGCCAAAATCTGGATGGGGCAACGCAATGACGGCCGACTCCGCAACGGCGGGCAGGGTATCTAGAACGCTTTCGATTTCGCTGGGGTAGACGTTTAGCCCGCCGGTAATAATGAGATCTTTGGAACGACCCACCAAATGCAGATAGCCTTGCGCGTCTAGCCGCCCATCGTCACCGGTATTGAAAAACCCCTCCGGGGTGCGGTCTTCGCGGGTTTTCTCCGGTAGGCGCCAATAGCCATCAAAGACGCTTTCGCCCCGCACTTGCACGTGGCCCACTGCCCCGGGCGCCACTGGCTCGCCAACCTCATCCACCAAGCGCACGTGCATCCCCGCCAGCGGCAAGCCCACCGCGCCCGCGCGACGTTCGCCGTGCAGGGGGTTAGCGGCGATGACGCTGGTTTCGGTCATGCCATAGCGTTCCAGAATGGGCTGACCGGTGCGGCGCTCAAAAGCCTCAAAGGTCTCGCTCAGCAACGGTGCGGAGCCCGAAATAAACACCCGCACGTGGCGCGCCAACGCGGCATCAAAGGCGGGCTCGGCGAGCAAACGGGTGTAGTAGGTTGGCACGCCCATCATCACGGAGCAGCGCGGCAGCGCCGCCATCACGGTAGCGGGTTCGAAACGCGGCAGAAAAACCGCGCGCGAACCCGACATTAACGTGCAGCCCAGCGCAATAAACAAACCGTGCACGTGAAACACCGGCAGGGCGTGCAGGAGTACATCGCTCGACGTGAACTCCCACGCAGCGGTGAGCGCACGGGCGTTCGCCGCCAAATTAGCGTGACTGAGCATGATGCCTTTGGGGCGGCCCGTGGTGCCCGAGGAATACAACAGCGCAGCCAGCTCGTCCGGGGCCACGGTAACGGTCTCAAAGGTGCTGGACGCATTGCGCGCGGCGTCCATTAAAGTCCCCTCACCCGCCGCATCCAAGGTGTAGCAATGCGGCACGGCCAGCGCTTGCGCCAGCGCCAACGAGTCCACCAGGAGGGGATCGCCGACGAACATCGTGGGTTCGGCGTTTTCCAAAAAATAACGCATTTCCCCGGCCGTATAGCCGGGATTGAGCGGATGAAAAACCACCCCGCTACGCAGACACGCCAAATAGAGCAGCAAAAAACTGACGCTTTTTTCTGCCTGCACGCTGACGCGGTCGCCACGCGCCAAGCCCAACCCCGTGAGGACATTGGCCAGCTGCGCCGAGCCTGCCAGCATTTGGCCGTAACTTAGGGTGGCGCCAGCGGGCAGTTCCAATAACGGCGCCGCCGGATCGCGCGGAAAATGCGCGGCAAAAACCGCAAAAAGATTTGGATTCACAATGCCCACCAGCGACCCGCTTTAAAGCGAACGGGAGATCAGTTCTTTCATGATTTCGTTGCTGCCGCCATAGATCATGGACACGCGGTTATCGGCAAAATAGTGCGCGATGGGGTAGTCCAACATATAGCCGTAACCACCATGGAGTTGCAGACAACGATGGATGGCCTCCTGGGCGCGCTCTGAGCACCAGTATTTGGCCATGGAGGCTGTGGCGGAATCGAGCGTGCCGGCAATGAGTCGAGTAATGCAGTCGTCCACAAAAACCCGCGCAATACGCGCCTCGGTGGCGCACTCAACCAACGTGAAGCGGGTGTTTTGCAAGGCGAATAATTTCTGGCCAAACGCCTCGCGGGTTTTGACATACTCGGTAGTCAACCGCACCGCCGATTCCATCGCGGCCACGCTTTGCAGGCCGATCATCAAACGCTCGCGTCCCAACTGGCTCATGAGTTGGAAAAAGCCCTGCCCTTCCTGACCGCCGATGATGTTTTCTACCGGCACACGCACATCGTCGAAAAACAGCTCGCAGGTATCTTGCGCCTTCATGCCGATTTTCTTCAGCGGCTGACCGCGGCGAAAACCCTCCAGCCCATCGGTTTCAACCAGCAGCAGTGAAATGCCCTTCGCCCGCTCCGCCGGGTTGGTCTTACACACCAACACGATGAGGTTGGCGTTATAGCCATTGGTGATAAAGGTTTTAGAGCCGTTTACCACGTAGTGGTCGCCGCTGCGCAGCGCGCGAGTCTTAACGGCTTGCAAGTCCGAACCCGTACCCGGTTCGGTCATCGCAATGGCGGTAATGATGTCGCCGGTCGCCATGCGGGGTAGGTATTTTTGCTTTTGCGCCTCGGTGGCATAAGCCAGTAGGTAATGCGCGACGATGCTCTGGATAGCGCAACCAAAACCCGACACACATGCGCGGCTGAGTTCCTCATAAACAATGGCATCGAAACCAAAATCCGCACCACCACCACCGTATTCGGTTGGCACATCAGGGCACAACAAGCCGGTTTCACCGGCCCGTCGCCACGCGGCAGGATCGGAATGCCCTTGGTCGGTCCAACGCTCACGTTGCGGTACAAATTCGCTCTCCACAAAACGCCGGACGTTGTCCCGAAACAACGTGTGCTCTGCGGTCAGCCAAGGCGAGGAATAATCGTGCATGAGAAACTCCCAAAACTGACCGCCGCGAGCAAGGCACGGCGGTGGGTGCGGATGTGATGTCTTTAAGTGGAATGCAGACCGAGTATCGAGACACTGGCCACATTACGGAATGGATGACCGCCCAGATTGTGGGTGAGGCCGATGGTTGGGCTACCCACCTGACGATCGCCCGCACGCCCTAATAGCTGCAGGTACATCTCGTAGGCCATCCTAAGCCCGGTCGCGCCGATGGGGTGACCAAAACATTTCAGCCCACCGTCGACCTGACAAGGAATCGCGCCGTCGCGGTCAAACACGCCGTCCAGAATGTCTTTGCTTGCGCCACCCTCTGGGGAAATACCCAAGTCCTCCATGACCACCAATTCGGTGACCGAAAAACAATCGTGGACTTCCATCATGCTAATTTCGGCACGCGGGTTGGTAATCCCCGCTTCTTGATAGGCGCGCTTGGCAGCCACCCGGG
>CAIPNE010000760.1 GCA_903866355.1 uncultured Gammaproteobacteria bacterium | reverse complement strand
GCTTGCGGGGCGGCGAGCCTGACGCGGCTCGACTTAGAGCCGGGCTTCTTCACACAGGGTGGTTTTAAGCGCTACACCCTGACCTCCGCTGGCGGCGGCATCAATTTTACCGCCGGTAGTACGGTGCGCCTGCGCGCCGAAAATTTACTGCCAACAGCGGATCTGGCCGGCGTCAAAACTGGTGCTGACTTGCGCGACTTCACGCAAATCGGTGCGCGGGATGATCAACATCGAACCGCTGTTGATCTCACCGCAGTGGTCAAAGCGGACAGCCCCACCGGGGTTTTCACCGACGAAATTTTGCAGGGCGCTGGTTTTCTCAATGTCGGGACCGGTGCCCGTATAGAGGCCGAACCGGGCGCCACCATCGCGATCTCCAGCAATACCCGTGTGTTCATTGATGGCCCCATCCGCGCGCCGTCCGGTGCGATCAATGTGACCCTCACCAGCGGTATCAACGGCAGCAAATTGGCGGAATTCTTGCCCTCCCAGACACTCTGGCTGGGGCCCCAGGCGGCCCTCGAGGCGCCGGGTAGTTTTCTGCCACTCGCCGATGAACGCGGATTTCTCGCCGGCACGCTCACCAACGCGGGTAACGTCAGCCTCGCCGCGCGCAGTGGTTATTTGGTGGCGCAAGCTGGCGCGATGATCGATGTGCAAGGTAGCAGTGCCTTGCTGGATATCACCCCTTTGGGGATCTCAGCTGCCGCCCCGGTGCGCCAGACGCTCAGCAGCGCGGCCGGCAATATCAGTCTATTCGCAGCCGAGGGTATTTTTTATGACGGGGCCTTCCGCGCGGGTGCGGCCACCGCCGGTGCGCGTAGTGGTTCCTTGCGCGTGGAAATTGCGGCCCAACTGCGCAACGATTTTGCCGAAGTCCCGGCGGCAGCTTTAAATCTCCCGACCGGGTCGCGCTATATTCAACTCGACGCCACCTCAGGCAGCAGCATTGCGGCGGGTCTGCGGCCTGGCCTACCCGTGCCCGTGGCGGATAACGGACGGGCCGCCCTGTCGCCGGCGCAGTTGGCTGCGGGCGAGTTTGGCGATATCACGCTGCGCGCACGTAATTATTTGCGTAGCGCGGGCGACGGCGAATCTTTCGGCAGTATTCACTTGCTCGGCGACGTGGGCCTGACGGCCAGCCGTCGGCTGGTGCTCGATGCCAGCAGCCTGCAGAGCAACGGTGGCTTGCTAACGCTACGTGCCCCGTATTTGGCGTTGGGTAATTCCGACAACAATGCGGATAACGGTAGCCCGCACGGACAACTCACCGGCGCGGCGAGTGACGGCCACGGCACCTTGCTCGCAAACGCCGATTTCCTGGAATTTATTGGCCACTGGCAACTTAATGGGTTTACGCGCGCAGATTTTCGTAGCGCCGGTGACCTGCGATTGCGCGGCGTGCAACTGATCAATATCGCGCCGGTAGAAACTTTTGGCAGTGGCAAGCTCGAAACCTCGGCTAATTTGGCGTTCACGGCGGCGCAAATCTATCCCGCCTCGCTCAGCGACTACACCTTGGCCGTGAGTAATAATCCAACCGGGCGCTTAGAAATTTTTGGCAGTTCTGCGGGTGGCTCTGTGCTGTCGGTGGGCGGCGCCCTCACGGTGCAAGCCCCGTTCATCCAACAAGGCGGGATTTTGCGTGCGCCGATGGGCGCCATTAATTTAGACGCCGGCAACGAACTGACCCTCCTGCCGGGCAGTTTGACGTCCACGTCGCTGGACGCCGCCAGCGCGTTGTTTGGTCGCATCGAACTCGGCCAAGACTGGGTTTATCAACTGGATGCGCGCAAGAGCCAGTTGGTGTTTACGGCCCAAAACACCCGTCCATCTGACCCCTTTCCGGCCGCCGCGGTAACCCTGCAGGCGCCCGATATTAATTTCCTGCCGGGCGCGACGGTCGATCAATCCGGGGGCGGCGACCTGCTGGCCTACGAATTTGAACCCGGGCTGCAAGGCAGCCGTGACCCCCTCAGCGGCAACACGAGCTTTGCCGTGCTCCCCGCGCTGCGGCTCGATTACGCGCCCTTCGATCCCCAAGAGCAGCTCGGCTTTGGCTTGGCACCGGGCGAGAGCATTGCGATTAGCAGCGAGTTGACGGGCTTGACGCCGGGCCTGTACCCGCTGCTACCCGCACATTTCGCCTTGCTACCGGGTGGTCTGTTGTTAACCCCTCAAGACCACTACACCGATTTGGCCGCCGGGGTGAGCATCGCGTTGCGACCCGTCGCACAGTTTGACCCCGCGACCCATGCGGCCATTGGACAGTATGTCCCGGGGACGGTGGTGTCTGGGCGGCGGGTGTTCGCCAACGGGACCGAAGGCGACGCGCGGACTAGCGGTTGGCTCGTGCGCAGTGCCAGCCAAGTGGCCCAACTTGGGCGTCTAGCCACCTACAGCGCCACCGATTTCCCCGGACTGACGGGACAAGCCCGGCCGCAAGATGCCGGTGTTTTACAGCTGGATGCGAGTCGCTCGCTGCGCCTAGGTGGCGCGTTCCAAGCGCTGGCTGCGGCTCAGGGGCGGCAAGGCAGGGTGGAGGTCGCGGGCGCCAATCTCACCGTCGTGCCGACCCTCGTAGGGCTGACGACCCCGCCTGCGGGGAGCTTGTTTATTGAAGCCGCCGGCCTGAATGCCCTCGGCGCGCAGACCCTGCTCTTAGGCGCTACCAGCCAGCTCGATGCGCAGGGCAAACGCCGTCTCAACGTTACCGCCAGCCAGCTGACGATCGCCGGTGGTGCGGCGCTCAGCGGACCGGAGATCGTCCTTGCGGCTAGCGATAGCATTACCTTGGCCGCGGGTGCCAGCCTGCTGAGTGTGGGCACGATTGACGATCAGCTGTCTAACGATTTACAGGTGAATGGCGATGGTGCGTTGCTGCGCGTGAGCACGGGTACTCAGGCAGCAATGCTGCGCACGGGTCAAACCGGCATAACGGGTAGTGTGCTGGTGGAAGCCGGTGCGCGGTTGGGTTCGGTGGGGTCCACCCTGCTGGACGCCAGCGCGCAGATGAGTCTCGCGGGGCAGCTCAATCTCAGCGGGTCGCTGAGCTTGGCTGCACCCCGGATTAGCCTCGGTGACCCAATCGCAACACCCGCGGGCTTGGTGCTCGGCAGCGCGCTTTTGCGCAGCTTTAAACTGGATGAACTGCGCTTGGCCAGCCGGCAAGGGCTCGATGTGTACGGTTCGCTTGATCTCGCTTTTAACGACTTGGTCGTGCAAGGGCCGGGTATCGTGGGCTATGAAAACGCCGGGCAAACCGTCGGCCTACGCGCCAGCACCCTGACTGTCTCAAACCCCGACGCTGCCACCTATGTGGCCCCGATGGGGGCCGTGCCCGGCACGGGCCTGCTCACGGTGCAGGCCGAGGATATCCGTCTGGCAGATACCGGGGCCGCCGCAGTCCTGCTGGGAGGGTTTACCCACACCACGCTAACGGCGAGCCACGCTTTGGTCGGGGTTGGCACCGCCGGCCTGCAAGTGGACGGCGCGCTGACGCTCCTCACCCCGAATTTAACGCCGTTGCGCGGCAGCAAGTTATCGCTCACGGCCACGGGTGCGCTCGCCGCGCTGACGCCGGGTTTGTCGCCCACCTTGGACGGCTTGGATACGCTGGGTGGGCAAGTGGCGCTAACCGGCAGCCGAGTACGGCTCGACACCCGCATCGGCGCAGCCGGTGGGTTGGTCTCGTTGCATGCGATGGGTCTGGCACCCAGTGACGATGTGACGGTGGCCGGCAACGCGCTTATCGATGTGACCGGGCCGGCCGTGGACCTGCAGGGTTTCCCGGTCGCAATCGCGGGCGGTAGCATCGATATCGCCAGTGATCACGGCGCTATTCGCGGTGCCGCGGGGGCCGCACTGCGGCTCGGCAGCGAGTTGGGCCGGGCGGGATCACTCACGTTGAAGGCGCCAACAGGCCAGCTCTTTTTTGCTGACGTGGCCGTGCAAGCCCACGCCGGTGAGGGCGCCCCGCAAGGTTCGCTGGTGCTCGATATTGGCAGCCTCGATCGCCCTGCGGTTTTCGGCGAACTGCTCGCCAATTTTAGCGCCGGTGGGTTTCGCGAAGAGATTGCTGCGCGCATTCGCCACGGGGATTTGTTAATCGAAACCGGGCAAGACCTTAGCGCCCATATTTTGCGGCTAGCCGCTGATGATGGTGATCTCCGCGTTGATGCCACGCTGGATGCTAGCGGCGTGCGTGGCGGACTGATCAGTCTGGCGGCGGCCGGCACCCTGGCGCTGAGCAGCACCGCCCACTTGGACGTGCGCGCCACCGGCGTGGGTGAGCGCGGTGGACGCGTTGAGTTGTATACGGCCACGGCCGACGCGGGCGCGGCGGCGGTGGGCGATGTCAACACCGCCCCTGGTTCGCTGATTGATCTGCGCGGTGGAATGGGTGGTTTGGGCGGTAGCTTGGCGGTGCGGGCGCCGCAAGTCGGCGCCGGCAGCGAGGTCGCGGTCACGGCCTTGAATGGCACCGTGCAAGGTGCCGCCGCGCGCACGGTGGAAGGGTTCCGGGTCTATCTCGACAACGATATCGATGCCACGGATCTCGCCACCCACAACGCGGACGCCGCCGCCTTCATGGCGAACGCCACGACCATAGAATCCCGACTGGGCGCGGGCTGGCAGTTAATTCCCGGGGTTGAAGTGCGCAGCACCGCAAGCGACGCCGCGCTTGCCCAGAGCGACCTGGAATTGAACGCCATTGCGGATCTCTCGACCTGGCGCTGGAACGATTTGCCCGGCGTGCTGACGTTGCGGGCGGCGGGCGACCTGCGGATCAATGACATTTTGTCGGACGGCTTTGCCGGCACGGCCGATCTCGCGTTGAGTTCTGCTAACGGTACGTCCTTGCGCTGCGCGGGTGCTGGCAGCTGCGCGGTTCGTCCCACGGCGCTCCCCTCGTTGTTGCGCGGCCCGTCGTGGTCTTACCGCTTGGTCGCAGGTGCCGATTTGGATTCGGCGAGTATTTTGGCGCTAACCGAGGCCGCCGATCGTCAACGCAATGGGGCGGCAATGGGTAGCGTCACGCTCGCCCCGGGCACCCCCAGCGACCGCAATCCCCGTACCGGCCCCACGATAATTCCCGTGTTGCGCCCCATTCTTAACGCAGTGCGCACCGGCACCGGCAGCATCGAGATTGCGGCCGGACAGGACATCACGCTCGCCAACCGAGCGTCGGTTATTTATACCGCTGGCGAGGATTCGCAGCAGGGCATACTGCTGGGCGCCCCGGGTGGTGCAGGGCGCTCGACGCTAGGACAACGAGCCTATCCTGAGCACGGTGGCACGCTATCTTTGCGCGCTGGCGGGAGTCTGAACGGGGTGGCGCCTACGCTGGACTTTAATCTGGATGCGGCAGAATTTCCGCGTCAGTTGGTGAGCAGCTGGTTGGTGCGGCAGGGCAATGCGGACGGCGCCGACCGGGCCACCGCTTGGACCGTCGCCCCCGAATGGTTTGAGCAAGGTATCGCGGCGCTGGCGGGCGGTGATATCACCATTGACGCCGGCGGCGATTTATACAACCTCAGCGTGG
>CAIPNE010000759.1 GCA_903866355.1 uncultured Gammaproteobacteria bacterium | reverse complement strand
GGGCCATCACGAAAGCGGTCATGAATAACGCCAGGGCAATGAGCACCTGACTGGAAGGTGTCTGCGCGGTGCCCAGCGCCTGCCGCAAAATGGACAGCACGATGATGATGCGGGTGAAGGCGGTCATCGCGAGCAGAATGGACGGCAGCAACGTGAGCGCCGTCATCAATAACAAAACTTGTAACGTCAAGGTGTAGGTCTGGCTGCCATTAGCATTGGTGGTGACCGACAGCGCTTCTAGCCCTTGTTGGGCATGCGCAGGTAACGTTAACAGGAGCGCCAGCAGCGCCAGCCAGCGGATCATGGCGTGGGGATCTCGACCCGTCCGGCGTGAGTGGCCGCATGCAGCGCACTGGCAAATTCCGGGTGCGTCGGCGCCGACAACACATGGAGGCGCCGCAGTTGGCCGCCCGCCACACCTAGCAGTAGCCGCTCACCGTCTACCTCTACCAATAGCAGGCGTTCGCGGGTGCCTAACGACAGCGCGTCCACCACTCGCAAATGCCGACCGGTCGATCCTTTGGCCAAGCGCAGCCGCTGCGCGCCCCAGGCCAAAGCGCCGATGAGCAACAACACCAACAGCAAGGAGCCCGTGACCTGACCCAGTTCACCCATACCCAACGGCAGCGCCGATCCCGGTGCCGGTGCCGACGGCGTCGCCGCGTGCGCGGTGATCGGGACCAGCAACAGCAGCCAACGCAGCGTTAGTACCAAAGCTTGAGGAGTACGGCACATCATTTAGCGGAGCTTCTTCACGCGTTCCTGCGCGCTCACGACGTCAGTCAGGCGGATGCCGAACTTCTCGTTCACCACCACGACCTCACCGTGCGCCACCAGTGTGCCGTTGATCATGACGTCCAGCGGTTCGCCAGCCAGTCGGTCCAATTCCACCACCGAGCCCTGGTTGAGCTGCAGTAAGTGCCGGATGCTCAGCCGCGTTTTGCCGATCTCAACCGACAACATCACCGGAATATCGAGAATGGAATCGAGATCAGCGATTTTTCCGCCGAGTTCGCCCGTGGGTTGAAACGACTCCATCTGAGCTGGTGCAAAGGCCGAACTCGGCGCCGGTGGAATCGGCTTGTGGCCGGCCTCCGCTGCGCGTTGCTCAGCGAGTGCCGCCGCCCAATCGTCCTCGTCTGTGTTGTCAGTACCACTCATGTCGTCGCTCCAAGTTCTTTGTGTCGCGGTGTTAGCTCGGAATGCCGCAACATTTCAATCACCTTCAATGCGTAGTTACCCCGCGACTGCCCATAGCGGGCGCGGAAAATTGGGATGTCGTCCACACAGGCCGTCAGTAATTCGGGCATATCGATACCCAGAACATCGCCGGGTTTAAACGCCAGCACATCGCGTACGGTCACTTCGGCCGTCGCAATGGTTGAGCTAATTTCAACCGGGGCGAGTTTTACTTCGTCTTGGAGTAAGTCGCTCCAACGGTGGTCTTTTTCGGCGACGTCGCTTTGAATGCCGGCGTCCAGCAAATCGCGGATAGGTTCCACCATTGAGTAGGGCATGGTGACGTGGAGATAACCCGCGCCGCCTTCGAGATCAATATGAAAAGTGGACACCACCACCACTTCACTCGGACTGACAATATTGGCGTAATGAGGATTGATTTCGGCCCCGACATATTCGAACTGCAGCGGCACGATTGGCTCCCAAGCTTCGGCGAGCGAACTAAAGCACATGTCCATCAAGCGCCGAACAATGCGCATTTCGGTCCCCGTGAAATCGCGCCCTTCGATTTTGGTATGAAAACGTCCATCACCACCAAAGAAACAATCCACCAGCGAAAACACTAACTTAGGATTGCACACGATGAGCGCAGAACCGCGCAGCGGCTTAATCTTGATGACATTGAGGTTGGAGGGCATCAGCAGCGAATGAACGTATTCACCAAACTTCACCATCTGAATGCCTTCTACCGAAACAACCGGCGAGCGACGCAGCATGTTGAACAACTGCACGCGCAAATTGCGGGCAAAACGCTCGTTGATCATCTCCAACGTGGGCATCCGCCCCCGGACAATGCGATCTTGAGTCGCGAAGTCGTAGCTGCGCGTGCCGTCGAGCGAGAGCTCAGCGTCCGCTTCGGTATCGATGTCCCCGCTGTCGACGCCCGACAGCAGCGCATCAATTTCGTCTTGGGAAAGAAGGTCGTTACTGGCCATGGTGGTAGTGCGCCGGCTACTGCATCACGAGGCTGGAGAAGAACAAATCTCCAATGCCTTTGCCCACTTTGGCCCCAGCCACTTTGGTCATCACCGCGCGCACTTCCGCCAATGCGTCGGTACGCAGTTTTTCCTTACCGTCGGGCGTCATCAGCTGTTCAAAAACCTGGCGGCTAAACAGCATGACCAGCGCATTGCGCACGGCGGGCAGATTTTCTTTGATCGCGGCCTGCACCTTGGGCGACTTGGCCATCAGGCTGATTTCAGCCTTCAAAAACTTGGTGCGCTTTTTTTCGTCTAGAAAATTGACGATGAACGGCGGATCCAGTGAGACATAGGCCGAGGCTTTTTCTTCGCCCTCTTTGGCCTCGCCTTCCGCAGCGGCCTCCTCCGGAGCTGCTTCCTCTTCAGCGTCGGCGTCTGCCGGCGCCTCGGCGTCCTCAGCTTCTGCATCTTTGGATTTGGCAGTCGACGCCGGTTCTGACTTGCCGCCGGTCAACAGCATGGTGACGCCCACGCTAATACCGACCAAGCTCAGCACGCCCACGACGAGCAGTACGATCATTTTCTTTTTGGAACCGCTGGGGGCGGCGACGGGTGCATCGGCCATGCTGATCTCCTCTTTGTTGGAGACGCACCAAGCAAACAACATGCCGAAATTAATTAATATTAAAATTCAAAAGGTTAGTTTTCCTCACGACCGAATTTGCCAGCGTCTTGACTCACTCGCAGCCAGTTTTACGGCTTCCGCGACGGGGTCTTGACGCGCGCAGCCTGGCTCAAGCGTAGGCGTCGATCAGGCCGACCCGCCGCAATAACGTGGGTGCCACGGTGGCGACGTCAAAGGAGGCGTTGCCCCCCTGACGCTGCCCTATCAGCCAGTCGCTGCGGACTTGGCCCTGCGGGGATTGTTCGCGTTGCGGTAATTGGGCAAACACGCCCGCGTCATTCAGCCGCACCCCGGCGGAATCCATCAGTTCGCGCAGCCGAGGTAAGGCTTCTTGGATGGTCTCGCGCGCCAGACCACTGGCGGCCGCAATTTGTACGCTGGCCTCGTCATTGTGGAAGGTAATGCGGACATCAATGGGCCCCAATTCTGGCGGATTCAGCGACATCTGGGCTTGCTGGATACCATTTTGAGCCAATACCACGACCTGCTGCCCAAAGCCCTCCGCGAAGCGCGGGGTCTGCAGCGGCAACTGTGTATCGAGGTGTAGCACCCCGGCGGCGTGACGCTCGTGCAGGGCCGCCGCCTGCGCCGTTTGCTGGGGGGTCAAGCCAACGGCGGGGGTAACGCCCACATCTAGGCCTGGGGCATCGAGGTCCAGTGGCGAGCCACCCGATAAGGGCGCATCCAACTTAAAGGCAGGTGGGGTTGGCCCCACGGAATCAGCGTCGGGCGCCACAGAAGCGTCGTCCAAGGGCGGACCGGCCGGTGCCACGGCGGGCCCTGCGGCGTGGTTGGCTGGGCCAGCAGTGGTCGGCGACTTGCTCGAAAATTGACTCGGCGCGGTAGCCGAAAACTGCGCCGCCATGCGCGCATCGGGCCGCAGTTGGGTGGCGGTTACCGCGACGAACGCGCGGGGTAGCTCCACGGGTAGATTTAAAACGCTGGCGATCACCGCGGTCGCGCCGGCATCACCCGCACTGGCCGCCGCGACCGGGCTGGCGTCGGTCAGAGCGTCCGCCACGGTGCCGGCCAAAGCATCTGCCGCGGTGCCGGTCAAGGCGTCGGTCAAGGCGTCGGCCACGACACCGGTCGCGACGTCGGCGGTGGCATCTGGCGCGGCAACCCGCGGCAATTCGGGGACCACCGTTGCCGCCTCCGGGGCGCTCTTTGCCGCATCTGCCGCTCGGGCCTCGTCGAAGGCTTTCAGTGTTGAGCTGAAATCTCGCCCTTCGCCGTTCGCCGAACCCGCGTTATCTCTTTGGATTGATGTATTTTTTTCGATCTGTGGCGCGCTCACGGGCGGTCGATTGGCAATCGCGTTGGACATGGTCACGGGTTCCGTGTTGGGTGTATGACTGCTAGATTGCAACGCATGTGCCAACCTTAGGTGGACCCCCCACGATGAACCCACGCGCTGCTAACGCGGGCTTTAAAACACCACGCCGGATCCTCGTCACCGGCGGGGCCGGTTTCCTTGGGTCTCATTTGTGTGAGCGTTTGTTAGCACGGGGCGACGATGTCCTCTGCGTCGACAACCTCTTTACGGGCTCGAAAGACAACTTGCTTAGCCTGCACAGCCAACCGCGGTTCGAATTCTTGCGCCACGACGTCACCCAGCCGCTGCACGTAGAAGTCGATGAAATCTACAACCTCGCCTGCCCCGCCTCGCCGGTGCACTACCAGCACAACCCCGTGCAAACGATCAAAACCTGCGTGCATGGGGCCATTAACATGTTGGACCTTGCCATGCGCACGGGCGCCAAAATTCTGCAGGCGTCCACCAGCGAGGTCTACGGCGACCCTAATCAGCATCCGCAAGTCGAAAGCTATTGGGGTCACACCAATCCGATTGGTCTGCGCGCGTGCTACGACGAAGGCAAACGTTGTGCCGAAACGCTGTTCTTCGATTACCACCGACAATACGGCGTAGCCATTAAAGTGGCTCGAATCTTTAATACCTATGGGCCACGCATGCACCCTAACGACGGCCGGGTAGTGTCTAATTTTATTGTGCAGGCGCTGCGCAACCAGCCCATTACGCTGTACGGCGATGGCCAGCAAACCCGTTCTTTCTGTTACGTTGAGGACCTCATTGAGGGACTCGTTGCCCTAATGGACGCGCCGGCCGCCGTCATTGGACCCGTGAATCTAGGCAACCCCAACGAATTTACCATCGCCCAACTGGCCGAGTTGGTGATTGAGCTCACCGGCTCACACACCCAGCTGAGCTATCACCCGTTGCCCAGCGATGACCCCCGGCAACGCTGTCCTGACATCACCCTGGCGCGCGACACGTTGGCGTGGACACCGCACATTCCACTACGCGAGGGCTTAGCCCGTACCATCCGTTATTTCGATACCCTGCTGACGCACGGTGACGACGCGCGCGGCAATCACCAAGGAGCCTGAAAATGGACGTAAAAGATGCAGTTGGCACCCGCAAAGTCTTTGAGGACGAAAGCCTCATTATTTGGGAATTTGAACTAGAGCCAGGCGCCACCACCCCCTGCCACACCCACCGGCTGGATTATGTTTTTTATGTGCTGGACGGCACGCACCTCGAAGTTTTTGATGCGGACGACCAACCGTTAGGGGGTTTCGACGCCCTCGCGGGCGCGAGTTTCGCATTTCATTGCACCAACGGTGAGCTTATCTCCTCTGACGACAAAGGCTTGCGGGTGCCTGCCACTCACAGCGCACGCAACGCTGGAACAACCCGTTACCGGGAAATTCTAGTGGAAAAAAAGCGTCCAGCCGCCGCGGCTTAACCCGGCTGGCCGGTCCTCACGGCCGTGGGGGCCGGTCATCGATTTCACGTTGCAGCGTGCGTTCAGCATGGGCTTCTTCCTCCGTGCGGGCGCGCTGCGCCACTTTGTTCATCAACAAAGCACGGCGGCGCTGCTCCATCCACACGGCGCGCTCGCGTTCGCGATTGGTCTCCGCCAGCTTTTTTTTGCGTTCGATCAGCGCTAGGGCTTCTTCGATGCGGCCCACAAACAAGCGCAATTTCTGCACTTGATAGCCACCCACCGCGGTCGCGCCCGCTTCGCGCAACGGGCGTAGATATTCATCCCGATACCCTTGCAGGTCGCCAATCTGCCGTTCCAGCCGGGACACTTCTTCGGTGGCCCGTGCCAGTGCTTGGGCTGAGATCTGCTCGGCAGTCGCCGAGAGATTGGCCAAGCGCTGTACACGTCCCGATTTCTTCACGGCACCCCGCCAACGCTCACGCCGCAGCCGGGAAAATTTTGTTCAGCATGTCGAGCGCATCGGCACTACCCACTGATTGGTCCGGATCTTGGCGCATAAAAGCGGTGAGCACGCCCCGCAACGCCACGGCACGATCCAGCTCTGGGTTAGTCCCCGCCTGATAAGCGCCCACATTAAAGAGATCCTGATTTTGCTCGTAGAGTGAATAGTAGTGTCGGAATTTTCGGGCCTGTGCCAGATGCTCGGGGGTGGTCACCATATTCATCACACGACTAATAGAGGCTTCGATGTCGATGGCTGGATATTGTCCGCGTTCGGCCAGCGGGCGCGCCAGTACGATATGGCCATCGAGGATCGCCCGTGCGTTGTCGGCTACCGGGTCGTTGTTGTCGTCACCTTCGGTCAGCACCGTATAGAAAGCGGTAATGGAACCCCGGCCATTCACGCCCATCCCAGCCCGTTCCACTAACTGTGGCAGACGCGCAAACACCGAGGGCGGATAACCGCGGGTCGCCGGCGGCTCGCCAATAGTGAGCGCAATTTCGCGCTGGGCCTGGGCGTAGCGGGTGAGAGAATCCATGAGCAGCAGCACGTGCTTACCTTGATCGCGAAAATATTCGGCAATCGCGGTGGAGATAGTCGCCCCGTGCATGCGCATCAGCGGTGGGTTGTCGGCCGGGGTGGCCACCACTACCGCGCGCGCCAAGCCCTCGGGGCCCAAAATGTCATCAATGAATTCTTTGACTTCGCGACCGCGTTCACCCACCAAGCCCACCACGATCACATCAGCTTTGGCATAACGCGTCATCATGCCCAGCAGCACGCTCTTACCCACGCCGCTCCCCGCAAACAGGCCAATGCGCTGGCCTCGCCCCACCGTCAACAAGGCGTTAATCGACCGCACGCCAACATCCATGGCCTCCCGGATGGAGCCACGTTGGAGCGGGTTGAGCGGTACGCCGGCCAAGGACTGACGTTCGTCGGCAACCAGCGGCCCGCGGCCATCGATGGGCTGGCCGCTGCCATCGATCACGCGACCTAACAAGCCCGGCCCAACCGCCACCTCACCGGCCCCACCGTAGGGAATAACGCGCGCGTTAGGCGCCAGTCCCTGCGTATTGCCAGTGGGCATGAGAAACAGACTTTCTCCGTCAAAGCCCACCACTTCGGTATCAACCTGCCCGCCCAAGCGGTTCATCACCACGCAGCGATCGCCAATCGCCGCCTCGCAGCCCACCGCTTCGAGGGTCAGGCCGACCATCCGCGTGAGCTTCCCCTCCACCAACAGACGGGGTGGCTCGGCAAGCCGCGCCGCGCGTGTGGCGAGCGCCGGCAGCCAGCGCTCGGCCGCGGAGCGTTCAATGCTCACGGTCGCTCTCCCGATCGCCACCCAACATGCGCGAGGCAATCGCCGCCAGTCGCGACTCCACCGAGGCGTCGATGCGCGAGACATCGGTTTCGACAATACAACCACCACGGGTCATCAGGGGGTCCGCTTCTAGGCGCCAACTGCGGGTGTCCTCACCCAAGGCAAACGCCGCTTGGATGAGGTCTGCATCTTCCGGGTGGAGGCGAATGCGCGCAGCGCGCGGTGCCACCGGCAAATGCCGCATGGTTTCTCGCACCACCCCCACGATTTCTCCAGGATTAGCCTTCAATTCTCGTCGCACCAGATGGCGTGCGATGAGGACGGCCAAATCAGACACGGCTTCGATCACCGCCGCATCGACCTCAGCCAACGGTTGGCCTAGTTGGTCCATGATGCCAGCGAGGCGCACGGCCAGTGCTTGCGCCTCCTGCAGCCCACGGGCGCGGCCTTCTTCGTGGCCCTCGGCGTAACCTTTCGCATAAGCTTCGGCGTAGGCCAGACGCCGTAATTCGGCGAGCTCCGGCCCCACCGGTACGGGCGGGGCTTCGGCCGCTTTGACCGACTGCCCGGCGATCGGCCCGGCCATTTGGGGCAGCGCGAAGCGCACGGCCCCGCTGGCTTGGTCGGCCGGCGTAATGCGGGAAGTGGCCATTTAAAGCATGGCCTCGCTGCCTGCCCCGCCCAAACTAATTTGACCCTCGTCGGCCAGGCGACGCGCGATCGTAATGATGTCCTTCTGCGCCGTCTCGACGTCCGAGAGTTTCACCGGGCCGCGCGTTTCCAAGTCCTCGCGCAGCGTGTCACCGGCCCGTTGCGACATGTTCTTGAAGATTTTCGCTTTGATATTGTCGTCGGTACCTTTGAGCGCGAGCACGAGGTTGTCGGTGGAGATT
>CAIPNE010000758.1 GCA_903866355.1 uncultured Gammaproteobacteria bacterium | reverse complement strand
GTCCGGGCCAAATTGACAAAACTCACCTCCGCCACATCCCAAGCGCCAGTCCGATACAAACGCAAGGCTTCCCGGTGAAGTTTTAATTCGTCTTTCCATTTAGCGTCTAGCTCGTCACGCCGACCGATGGGCTCATAAATGGGCATTGGTAGCGCGTGACCCGCCACCAACACGAGATCGATCTCGCGGTAGGCGTACTCTGGCAGTGCGTCGCGTGCGTGCTCGCCAAGCAAAATCTCCACGCCGTAGCGCTGCGTCAGCTCCTCCAAGCGCGTGGCCAGATCGACTGCCGTACCCAGCACGGTGTACGCCATGCGGAATTCCGAACCCAAATTGCCCACGGTCATCATGCCGGTATTGATGCCAATGCCAATTTGCAGCGTTGGCCACCCGCGGGCCGCGAATTGCTGATTCAGCGTCGCGAGTTGCAAACGCATCGCCAGCCCTGCTCGTAGCGCGTTGAGAGCATGGTCTGAGGCTGGCAGCGGCGCGCCCCAAAACGCCACGACGGCAGGCCCCAGATATTTATCGATGGTGCCGCGGTGCTCGTGGATGACACGTGTCATGGGGGTCAAAAACTGGTTTAGGAATTCTGCGAGCTCTTTGGGTGATAGCCCGGCGGCGAGCGCCGCAAAACCTCTTACCCGCAAAAACAAAATACTCATCTCGCAGTTGGTGGGTTCTAGCGAGTAGGCCGTGGGCTCCAACGCCATTTCAGCCACCAGTTCCGGCGGCAGGTAGTGCCCAAACAGGCTAGACAACTGGCGCTTGCCGCGCGTCTCAATGAAGTAGCCATACGACATATTGAGCATAAACAGGATGCTCAACAGGATTAAACCGCCCGCCAGTGGCAGCACTAAATTGCCCGCCACCCAGACCACCAGATTTAAGCCCAAATAAGCGGCCAGCATTGCGAGAGTCAGGCCGGTGGCCAACAGCGGTGTTAGCAGAGGCGCCGCGACAGCCATCACCACACCAAACAACAAAAGTAGCAGGCCTTCAGCTGCCAGCGTGTAGGCGGGTAGTTGCTTGATCGTGCCATCTAGAATGCCAGCGATGAGGTTGGCGTGGACTTCAACGCCGGGATAGGCCTCCCCCACCGGCGTCGCGCGCAGATCCAACAAGCCCGGGGCCGTGGTTCCCACTAGCACCACGGCGTTTTTTAACAACTGTTTATCGACCTTACCGTTGAGCACATCGGTGGCCGAGAGATAGGTAAAACTACCGCGATAGCCACGATAAGGCACCAGTGCCTGAACACTACGGTCCACCGGCACCGCCACACGCCCGATGGTTAACCACTCAAGCCACGGATAACCCCGGCCACCGAACAACGGTTCCCCAAACCCCGGCGTGATGGTTTGTTTATCGCCCAGTATCTGACGCGCCATTTCCAGCGACAGCGAGGCGTAATAGGCGCCGTCATAATTAATCAACATGGGAACCCTCCGCACCATGCCGTCCGGATCGGGTTGCGGATTGAAATGGCCGCCGCCGCGCGCACTCTCCTGCAGCGCTGGCAAATTACCGCCGTAGCCATCGGCCTGCCTAAAGCCAATGTTCTTGCCCGTGAAAGTGCCTTTAACGAAGGTAGGTTTAGGCAGCGCGCCACTGCGCGTGGCAACTGCCGGGGCCACCGCGAAATTAAAGTAATACCCCAGAACCACCGGGTAGTGCGCAATCGCCTCGGCAAACTGCCGGTCGTAGTTCAGCCGGGGACGCACTTTTTCTAGCGCCTGCCTAAAACCAACGTCCCCCCGTAGTTCATTGTTGGCGAGTGCCTCCAACACCGCCAAACCCGAACTGTTATCTGGCTCCGCAAACACGATATCGAAACCGAGTAGACCAATCTGATTGTCATCAAAAAGGCGCCGCACGAGCACCGCCAGCTTATCGCGGCTCCACGGCCAGCGACCTTCGGCGGCGAGGCTTTTCTCGTCGATGTCGACAATCACAATGCGGGGATCCGGGCGCTTGGGCATCGTGAGCAACAAGCGCTGGTCATAAGCGAGGTTATCGAGTTTGTCGATAAATCCGAGGTGCAGCCAATCCGCAGCGTGGGCAAAAAAGAGCAGCACCACCAACAGGCCTAACCCAATTTGAATTTTGGCTGCGTCCGCCCGCTTGAGCAGATTTCCCATGCTGTCCCCACGACGGCTTGGCCGTCTTAATCTTAGCGTCGCCACCTGCCAGGCGAGCTACCAACCCCGGCCAGCCGTGTTTCAGTGGCGAGGTGGCGGGGTCGCATGAATCGAAAAAACTTTATCCAGTCGCGCGAGGGCCAACACGCTCATGACCGGTTCGCTGACGGCGATGAGGAAGAACTGCAAACCCTTCTTTTTGGCCGCCTGAAAACCCTCCACCAAACTGGCGATGCCCGAGCTGTCGATATAGCTCACCTGCGCCAGATTAACGCACGTGTGCTGACCCAAACTGATTTGATCGAGGATGGTCTTGCGCACCGCAGACGCACACGAGAGGTCGATTTCGCCCTCCAGATGCACCACAGCAAACTCACCTTCCCTTATGACTTTGGCGGACATTTCTCGACTCCCAGTGCCAGCGCAGGCGTGCGGCAGGCTACCACTCGCGCAGCGTGCTGATTGGCTTACTCATCTGTAAAAAATTGCCCGCGCCCTCGGGCAGATTGCCATATTCACATCGTTCCATCACCGTGCGGATGAAGTGCGTGCCCAGTCCGCCGGGGCGCAGTTCGGCGAGCCGCCGGGGCCGGATGTTAGGCACTACCACCGGGGGGGCGAAATCCGTCACACGGACCTCGAGATCACCGCCCACCTGTTTCATCTGAAGCACTATTTCCCCTGATGCATCACCCAAGTAGGCATGCTGCATCACGTTTGCGCAGGCCTCATTGACCGCTAGTACCACCTCGGCCACCCATTGCGTGCCGCAGCCTAAGCCAGCCATGGCAGCACGTACGCAACGCCGCATGTCGCATAGTTTGTCCGGATCGGCAGCAAAGCGCAGTTCTAGCAACACGCTGCCACCACGAGTCCAAGGCTACGCGCACCCGCAGGGTTCAAACGCCAAGCGGCCGGGTTGCGCGTGGTGTGCATCACTGCCCTACGGATAGTTAATCGGCCCTAAAAGATAAACGCTGGCCGCGCTCAGCGCCAGCGCGATAGACGCGGGGTCAGCGACACTGACGCACTCAATCCAACGCACGCAACGCCACTAAATAGGCGGCTTCATCGGGCAGACGACCCGCCGACTGGGCGCGCCAGAGTTCCTCAGCCAAGCACTCAATCATGCGATGCTCCGCCGCGTGTGGCCGATCGTCGTTGGCGAGCCGCTGCGCATGGAGCTGCGCGATCCCCGCGGGACGGTCAGCCGCAACTTGCTCGCGCAACGCGATATGCAGCCCCATGTGCAAAAAAGGATTGTGCTCGGGTGCCGCACTACCATAGTCACCAGCCAGACCCTGCCGCCCAGCATCGAGCAAGGCATGGTATTCCGGATGCAGCGCAATCACCTCGGCAACCAGACGCTCCATTGGCTCCAGTGGCTGGGCGTGGCGGTGTTTCGTCCAAACCTCGAAAAAGAATTGGCGAGCCGAATCGCGGGATTGCACCAACATAGGGGCTACGCCGGCACCCGGCGGGAGTTGGTAAGGGTTTTGTCCGGCCATTCGCACAAATCGGCGAGCACACACTCACCACAGCGCGGCGCCCGCGCAGTGCAGGTATAACGCCCCTGCAGAATCAGCCAATTGTGAGCGTGCAGAAGGTAGCGCGGCGGGATGACGGCGAGCAAAGCCTTTTCCACCGCTAGTGGCGTCTTTCCCGGGGCGATCCCAAGGCGATTGCCGACCCGAAAAATATGGGTGTCTACCGCCATGGTGGGTTCGCCAAATGCCACATTGAGCACGACGTTGGCGGTCTTACGGCCCACCCCTGGCAATGCCTCGAGCGCCGCCCGCGCCGCGGGCACTTCCCCGTCGTGGCGGTCGAGCAAGAGCTGGCAGGTGGTGAGAATATTGCGCGCCTTCGCGTTAAATAAACCAATGCTCTTAATGTGCTGTTTCACGCCCGCCTCCCCTAGCGCCAGCATCTGGCGCGGCGTATTGGCTTGCGCGAACAACGTCCGAGTTGCCTTATTGACGCTGATATCGGTCGCCTGCGCGGACAACATCACCGCAATGAGCAACTCGAAGGGCGAGTCATAGTGCAACTCCGTGACCGGGGTTGGGTTGAGCGCAGCCAGACGCTTGAACACGGTGCCCACCTGCCGTCGGTTCATGCTGGGAACTTCGGGGGGCTGGCCTTGCGCTCTCGCACGCGGCTTAGCGCGGCCGCGATATCGTCGCGCGCCTGGATTGCATCCGTCGGTGGCTGTACATAGGGCTCGCGGTTTTCGGCAGCACTGCGGGCCAAGCGCTGCGCTCGCTGAGTAGCGCGCTGCCCGGCCACCACGGCTTGCTCGGTTTGCCAGCGCGAAGCTGCCAACATGGCGCGACCCTGGACAAAATAAGCCGGCAGCGGGATGCCGACCGGACACGCGGTGCCACACTGGCCGCACGCCGTGCAACGTTCAAGCCCCAGCGCCAGCGCACTGTCCAAATCACCCTGTGCCACCGCGCGTGCCAGCGACGCGGGTGCGAGTTGACTAGGGCACACCGGGCCGCAATCGCCGCAGGCGGTGCACTCGGCAATATCTGTCTGGGCTCTGATGTCCTGTGCGCTCAGGGACTCGGCGAGTGGCCAATCGAAGCCCACGGGCACACTAACCCAGTCGATACAGTTGGTGGGACAGGGTGGGATGCACAAGCCGCAGCCCGTGCAGTGGTCGGTCAGGATGTCGTGGAGTTGGCGGGGCGCGCCGATGATGGCATCGACCGGACACACGGCGATGCACTTGGTGCAGCCAATACAAGCGTCGTCGCGAATTTGTACACGCAGGGGCGCTGGTAGCGCGGTCTCAGCCGCCAAATTCGCGCGCGGCGCGGGCGCGCGCTCAAGCAAACGCCTCAGTT
>CAIPNE010000757.1 GCA_903866355.1 uncultured Gammaproteobacteria bacterium | reverse complement strand
AGATCACCGGCCACATAGTTGGCGACAGCACGCTCCCACCACGCCCAATGTTCCTGCGGCCGGATAGGTTTGCCACAGCGAATATCCATGTCGGTGGCCTTGAAGAACAAATTGCCCTCCACAATGAGTTCTTCGATGGCGCGGGGACTGAGCTTATCGAACATCAGATCAGCACCCCGCCGCAGAAAATTATCCTGTGCGCGCAGTGGATAGAAAGTGATGTTCGCCGGGATCACCGTGACCGGCTTACGAGCGCGTTCGAGCAAAATTTCCACCGACGGCAGACCGAGTTGTTCCGCCCAGGTCTCGAGGTCTCGGTGGCGAGTGTTTTTGAATTTATGGAGTACCGCCAGCTTGAATAGCTGCAGGCCGATAGCCAAACGCGCCGCCCCTGAGTGGTGTTTGCGTCGAGTGCCCGAAGAACGGGAATACACGCTGAACTGACCTTCGTCATCGAGCACTTGGCGATCTTTCACCATCCCGCCTTCGGGAAAAATAATCACCTTGCGGCCTTTGAGAATATCCGCGGCAAGCAACGGCAGCAGTTTGGGATCATCGTTGGGCACGGCCCCTAAGTTCTGCAGCAGTTGGCTAAAACGATCGTTACCCTTGAAAAATTCACCAGACGCGATCGAGCGACAATGCGCACCAGTCTCTTGGTAAATGCAATATTGCGGGATAAAGGTTTCAGCCCGTGCGAAATGATTGAGCAAGAAAATATCGCCGTCATGCAGTTGGCGATCGGCTTGATGCATCTGAATACGCACCTTTAGCAGGCGTTGAGCGTGGTCAAAAATGCGCGCGCACCGGCCGTAAGTTTTTTCGTCAAGGTCGAATTGGCTGGTCATTGTGCTGGTTTTCTCAAATCTCATTGGCCGTCGCGCGCTTTCCTGCCGACGCGTGTCGGGGCTTTAATCTGACCGCCGCCGTGTGCTTGTGACGGCGGGTCTTCACTGCCAAATTCAGCGACGCGGAAATCCAGCATCTTCCTGCGCCACTAGTGCCAGGGCTGCCCAGTCCAGATTCTCGTAGCCCTTGGTCAGCGCCTTGAGGTAGTTGTCACGGATGAGGCTTGCCAGTGGTAGGGCAATTTCTTTGTCGTCGGCAGCGGCTAAGGCCAAACGAATATCTTTCAGACCCAACCTCAAGGTGAATCCCGGCGGCTCAAAGGTTTCATTGGCAATAATGCCACCGTAAATTTTATAGACCGGGGCCGGAAAAATAGACCCCGTCAAAATCTCGATGAGCTGAGTAGGCGCAATGCCGTAGCTGCGGGTGAGCGCGCACGCTTCCCCGAGGGACTCAATGAGCGTCGCGAGCATAAAATTACCGGTGATCTTGACCACATTGGCCGCTTCGGGTGCATCACCCACGTGATAGGTCTGTTGTCCCATCGCGTCCAATAACGGTTGGCAACGCGCAAGGGCGGCCGGATCGCCACCCGCCACGATAAACAACTGCGCAGCAGCGGCGGCTGGTGGTCGTCCAAACACTGGGGCTGAAATATAAGCACGGCCCGCTTTGGCGTGGGTTTCGGCCAGTCGCTTGCCCAATTCAGCACTGATGGTCGCCATACAAATGTGCACGCCGTCGGCCGGCATGGCGTTGATAAAACCACTCTCGAAAACCACTGTCTCCGTGGCTGCATCGTGCGCCAGCATGGTGATCACAACCGTTTGCGCCGCGGCTTCTTCAATGGAGGCTGCGATCACCGCACCATCGCTGACCAGCGCGCTAGCGCGGTCTGGGCTACGGTTAAACACGGTGACCCTATGACCGGCCTGCAGTAGATTGCGCACCATGCAAACGCCCATCGCACGCGTTTCCGCATCCGCCTCGACCATCTTGATACGTTCTTCCGCCTGCTCGGTATACGACACGCCGT
>CAIPNE010000756.1 GCA_903866355.1 uncultured Gammaproteobacteria bacterium | reverse complement strand
GTCGGCGATGAAGCCGAGCGTGCCAGCCGTGAAGCCGACAATATTCTTGAACTGCGAGCCCGCGATAGAGAACGCAAGCTGTTGAAGAAAATCGGCGAATCCCTGCGACGGATCGAAGACGGGTCGTATGGTTTCTGCGAAGAAACCGGCGAGGAAATTGGACTCGGACGACTAGAGGCCAGACCCACGGCGCACCTGACAGTCGATGCACAGGAACGGCGGGAAATGTTCCAAAAGCAATTCCGGGACGACCGCTGAACGCTCCATTCACCACCAGTTCGCAGCGTTTTCAGATGCGCACTCGATGCTCACCATAGCCCGAGTTGGGTATCTCGCCAGGCGAGACACCCAATTGGGGACCAGCGAGCCGAGTGGCCAAACTGACAACCTGCTGTCGGCCAGCGCGGGTAAACCCGATGGCCGGTGAACAAATTTTAGTCGTTGAGGACCAGCGCGCAGCCGCCGGCGCGCTAAAAATGCGCTTGCGAGGGCTGGGTTATGACGTCGTGGCGGTCGCTAAAGACGGCGCTGAGGCGATTGAAAAGGCCCATGAACTCCAACCGGCGCTAATCCTGATGGATATTCGTCTCGGCGAGGGCATCGATGGCATTGAAGCCGCACGCCGGATCCGTATTAAATCGGATATCCCAGTGGTGTACCTCTCCGCGCACGTCGATCAAAAGCTGCTCGCGCGCGCGCGGGCTACCCGTCCCGCAGGTTTCATCAACAAGCCATTCACCACCAAAGACTTGCTGACCGCCATCGATTTTGCCTTGAATGGTAATCCGATCACGACCAACCCAGTGGCAACACGGGTGACAGAGACCGCGCCAGAACGCGACGACAGCGATGGTTTGGTAACCACCGACGGCGAAGGCCGAATCAGTTTTGCCAACCGCACCGCCGAGCGCTTGATTGGTGCTAATCGTCGCCAACTCATTGACCGCCCCATCACCGAATTGCTGGCCCAACTCTACAACAGCAGTGAAGAAGAGGCCCTGCTGCTAGTGCGCAAAGTGTTGCAGGGCGACGGTGAACAACGCCTGCAACGCACCACGGCGCGTGGCGATAACGCCCGTCAACAGCTGGATCTGCTAACACCCCTGTTTGATGCCCGTGGTCAAAGTTATGGGGTGGCGCTGCGCCTAGTGACTAACGCGCGCGCGAACGTGGAACGCCGAGTTGGGAACGGCTTAGAGGCAGCCCTAGTGCAGGCGCTGGACGCGACGCCCACGGGGATCGTCAGCCTCAACGCTGAATTACGTGTTGACCATCTCAACCGCAGCGCGCGCGATATTCTGGCGCGCAATCGCGGCTTAGAGATTCGCAACGGCGCCTTATGTCTGCTGGATAAGCTGCTGGATCAACGCCTCCGCGAATTTGTTCGCATCGCGATCCAGCGTGGGCGGGAACAAACGGCCACCGCCGCGGGTGCCATGTTTGTACGGGCTCCGCTATCGGGCGAGCACGTGGAACTGATCATCGCGCCGGTGCCCTCCCAAACGCTCGATGAGCAACAGGCCCGGGTGATTGTGTAT
>CAIPNE010000755.1 GCA_903866355.1 uncultured Gammaproteobacteria bacterium | reverse complement strand
GCGCGTACATCAGCATGGCCAGCACGAGGCGGGCCTTCTCGCCGCCCGAATAACTACCGACTGCGCGCATCACCATGTCGTTCTGGAAATTGAATCCGCCCAAAAAATTGCGCAATTCTTGTTCGCGCGCTTGCGGTGCCAAACGCTCCATATGCTGGAGCGCGCTCGCGCCGGCATCTAGCTGTTCTAATTGATGCTGGGCGAAGTAACCCACGGCTAAATCCTGTGCGCCCAACATTTCGCCGGACTGCGGGGCCAGTTCGCCCGCCAGCACTTTGATGAGCGTGGACTTGCCCGCGCCGTTGGCTCCTAGTAAAGCGATGCGGTCGCCGGGCGCGATGGAGAGTTTGAGATTATCCAACACGCGCTGCCCGCCGTAACCCGCTGTCACGCCCTCGAGGGTCAGCAGCGGCTGGGGCAATTTACGCGGTTTCAGGAAGGCGAAGCTAAAGGGCGAATCGATGTGCGCCGGGGCGATGAGTTCTAGGCGTTCTAGTGCTTTGAGTCGACTTTGTGCTTGGCGCGCCTTGGTCGCCTGATATCTGAAACGCTCGACAAAGGACTGCATATGCGCAACTTCGCGCTGCTGGCGTTCGAAGGAGGCCTGTTGACCTGCCAGTTGTTCGGCGCGGGCGCGTTCAAAAGCGCTGTAGTTGCCGGTGTAGAGCTTGAGTCCACCTTGCTCCATGTGGGCGATAACGCCCACCACACGGTCCAGAAAATCGCGATCGTGTGAAATCAAGATTAAGGTGCCGGGATAGGCGAGCAGCCAGTCTTCCAACCAAATGACGGCGTCTAAGTCGAGGTGGTTGGTGGGTTCATCGAGCAGCAGCAGATCCGAGCGACACATCAGCGCTCGGGCGAGGTTTAGCCGCATACGCCAGCCCCCGGAGAAAGCATTGACCGGGCGCGTCTGTGTGCCCGGGGCAAAGCCCAAACCGTTTAAGAGTTTCGCTGCGCGTGCCGGCGCGGCGTAACCCTCAATGCTTGCCATGCGCTCGTGGAGTTCGCCAAGGCGCACGCCACCGGCCGTTTCTTCGCGCAACAGCGCCGCCTCGAGCGACCGCAGTTCCGCGTCGCCATCCAACACATATTCCAACGCCGCGCGTGGGTCGGGTGGGGTTTCCTGCGCCACGTGGGCCAAAGTGAGCGTGGCTGGGAGATCGATTTCGCCGGTGTCAGTGCCCAGTTCGCCCCGAATGAGCGCAAACAGACTCGACTTACCCGCGCCATTAGCGCCCGTGAGGCCAATTTTTTGGCCGGCATGGACGATGAATGACACCGCGGCGAACAAGACCTGACCACCACGGCGCAGGCTGACATCATGAAAAGACAACATGGGGCGGCAGTGTAGTGGCTAGACGTGGATTTACCACCCATCCGCGCCCAGAGGCGCGAAGGGGGTGGCAGACCCGATTTTATCGTGAGCCCAGACGCGCGCCGCGTACCTGTGCCGAGAGCGTCGCAGAGGGTTTCTCGGGCAGGTGAAATAGCGCGTGCTGGGCGTTAAAGGCTTAAAAAATTCGCCTAATTGGGATCATCGACGACGCAATAATTGACGGCCGAACCTTGGTAGCAAGACTGATAGTAAACATCGTTGTCGATATAGTAGGTTTGGTTATCCACGATCACCCGATCCGCGGAATCGGGTAGCGACTCGACCATTACACCCACCGCGATCGCACCAGCGGCATAGCCATCGCCGTAGTAGCCATCCCAACCTGCGCCGTGATAGTCCTCGGCGTAGACCGCACCGTGGTCCGCTCCGCCGACCACCACCGCGCCATCCGGCGCGCGCGCGGCGTAATCCCCATCCGGCCCGCGGACTGCGGTGGCACCGTCCGGCGCGCGGACCGCGGTCGCCCCGTCCGGCGCAACTGCCACCTCGCCACCGTGGGGGCCTTCGGCGTAGCTGCCGCCATCTTTGCCCGTGCCGG
>CAIPNE010000754.1 GCA_903866355.1 uncultured Gammaproteobacteria bacterium | reverse complement strand
GTCTGCAGGTGGGTGAAGACGGGCGGAACCGCTGTCTTTTGTCGCCCTTCCGGGCGCGCACTGGGCGCAATCAGCCGTCCAACTCGAAGTTTATCTTCGGCCCGTCCGTCTGGCTGCGCGGCCTGATACGCCCAAAGCCGGGCTGGGGGCTGGCCTATGTGGATTGGAGCCAACAGGAGTTTGGCATCGCCGCCGCCTTGTCCGGCGATCCCGCGATGCTCGAGGCCTATCGCAGTGGCGATCCCTACCTCGCGTTCGCCATGCAGGCTGGGGCGGTACCGGCGACGGCTACCAAAAAAACGCATGAAGCCGAGCGGGACCAATTCAAAGCCTGTGTGCTGGCGACGCAGTACGGCATGGGCGAGGCCAGCCTCGCAGCCCGGATTAACCAGCCGGTAGCGCGCGCACGCCAACTGCTCGAACTTCATCGGCGCACCTACCGCAAGTTCTGGAAATGGTCAGACAGCGCAGTCGACGAAGCCGTGCTCGGTGGCCGGCTCTGGGCCGGGTTTGGTTGGCAGATTCAGCCACGCAACGAACTCAACGACCGCAGCCTGCGGAATTTCCCCATGCAGGCTAATGGCGCTGAGATGTTGCGCATTGCTTGCATTCTGCTGACCGAGGCCGGGGTGCGGGTGTGCGCCCCGGTACACGACGCGCTACTCATCGAAGCACCATTGGACGAGCTAGACCAAGCTATCGCCACCACTCAAGCGCTGATGGCAGAGGCCAGCCGCGTGGTGCTCGACGGGTTTGAGCTGGGCAGTGAGGTGAAGGAGGTGCGCTACCCAAACCGCTTTATGGACAAACGCGGCGAGGTGATGTGGAACAAGGTAATGAAACTTCTGCCCGCCGGCATTGGCCTACCTGCGGCCGCTAGCCACACCCACCTGCCGCTAGCTACCGCACCCGTCTATTCTCTTTAATAGATTATTAAAATGTATAGGGTAAGTGGTGCTATCCCCACCAAGCGGCTCCAGTTTGACAAGGCAACCCGGACTTACATTACGGCCCCGAGTAAGACGCTTTTTCTCCGCGGGCCTATTCCCTTGTCATGGCTAGGGCAGGCTTCAGCACTGCCCGGTAAAACCATGCACCTAGCCGTCGCGCTGCAATGGTTGGCTGGCATGTCCAAAGGTGAGCCTTTCAAGCTTTCCAAAAAGGCGCTGGGGGTTTTTCACGTGTCGCGGGATGCTGCGAGCGACGGTCTCCTGCGGCTGGAAGAAGCCGGACTTATCAGCGTAGTGCGCAAGCCGGGGCAGCGCCCCACCATCGCAATGCTAGAGGCGCTTTAAGCCCTGGCGGCGGTGGGTGTATAGCCCCCCTGTATTTGGCGCCCGGTCGCGGACCTTCAAGGCGCGCTACCCGGTGGGAGTAGCCTGTTGCGGTGGCCCCTGATAGTTTGTGCGGGCAATTCTCCACCTAACGAGCACACACCATGGCGGATGAAAATAAAAGTGGTGGGCTCACGGTGCGACCCGGTAGCGCGCTCACCCCCGCAAGCGGCAACGCCACGGGCGTGATGGCACGCATGACGCAAACTTGGCTCGCAGTCGCGCAGCCTGCTCGAGGCCTCGTGCTAGCGCAGCGGCACACCTTGGGCGACTACGAGTTCTGTGGGCCGGATTACGAGCAGATAGGCCTGTGGGCGCGAGCTCTCGATCTGCCGTTGGAAACGGT
>CAIPNE010000753.1 GCA_903866355.1 uncultured Gammaproteobacteria bacterium | reverse complement strand
CTTGTTCTCAAACAACAGGGCGAGCTGGTAACCGGCACCTACGCGCCGCAAAACGGCCGCATCGAGGCAAAAATACAGGGCCCACACATTGAGGGTCGCTGGTTTGAGGGCGAGCGCTCAGGATCTGTCCTGTTGGCCCTCAGCAACGACCGGCAGACATTCGCCGGACGACAAGAGGCTCTAGGTTGGTGGACCGGCAAGCGCAGCCCCCCGCAAAGTCCGCCACCGCCCATCGATCTCCAAACCCCGCGCTCGGCTTTTGTAACCTTCATCGCGGCAGCCAACCGTGCCCGCGGTGGCCAACCCGAGGCTTGGGCCAACGCGATGGCGAGCGCCGAATTCGCCACCTTAGACCAGCCGGCCTCGCCAGCGGAATCGCTGCTGCGGGTGCGGCGTTATTTCGATGTCATTGATCTCACTTTGGTACACGAGGGGGCTTTTCCCGCAGACCAACAGGGAACTTCGGTTGACGTACAGTTGGAGCAGTTGCGTTCGGGCCTGACGCTCACGGTAACCCTGCGGCGCAACGCCACTGGCGATTGGCACCTCGTGATCCCCAGCGAGGCTGAAGTGGCCACCGCGCGCCAGTCGCTGCTCGTAATCTATGGTGCTTCACCCCCGACCGCGCAATCGTTCCGCCACCTGCAGAATCCGCGGGACACCATGCGCGCCTTTCTGGAAGGCATGGACGATTGGCACGGCGAAGGCCGTGCGCTGGTGTTTTCCACGTTGGATTTAAGCGCGCTGCCGGTTTTTTTAAGGCAGTCGGACGGTGTGCTGATTGCCCAATACCTACGTCGGACCCTCCAAAAAATCGGCATGACCGGTTTACAAACCATTCCTGGCGACGGCACTAATCGGGACCCCTATGTCCACTTCGCCCAAGGTTTTCGCTCGATAGTCATTGCGCCCAGCGGTTCTGCGCCGGATGCGCCTTGGCAATTTACCAGTGAAACCCTTAGCCAGATTCCAGAGCTGTATTTCGCAACGGCTAACTTGCCGGCAGCGAAACTAGTGCCGTACGGAGAAATCCCCGCCAGCACCTACTTCAATTTACGCCAATTCTTTGTCGACAAAGCGCCCTTCCTGCTTGGCAGGCTGCGCCGCTTCGAGTATTGGCAGCTGCTCATGTTGCTCGTCGTGGTCCCGTCAGGGGTGTTTTTGGGCCGCAACCTTGCGAATTTCGTCAGCAAGCTAGTCCAAGTGCTACCCGGGGCCGCGCCTGAGCGACCGCGTTTTTTTATCTGGGCGCTAACAATGCTGTTCGTCGCGGCGATTCTGCAGTTCGTGCCTTCAGTATTCGGGCTTCCCGAGCGACAACGCGCGCTCAGCACTCCCATCATCGGCAGTTTGGTTCTTCTATCTGCCGCCGCCGTCGCGTGGCACCTGCTTTCCATCCTCGGCAATTTTCTTGCCCGACGGGCAGAAATGACTGTCGGCGAAAGCGATGACATCCTTTTAAATTTTTCCCTGACCGGCGTGCGCGCCATCATTATCTTCAGCACCAGCCTGTGCATTGCGTACTTATGGTCGATTCCAACAACAAACATTCTCGCCGGTTTAGGCATCGGCGGGCTGGCCTTCGCCATCGCAGCACGGGATACGCTCGCCAATATTTTTGGGGCCGGCATTCTCGTGAGCGATCGTCCCTTCCGCAGCGGCGATTGGATCAACGCCGGTTTTGTGGAAGGCTCCGTTGAGGCCGTGGGGATTCGTTCGACGCGGATCCGTACGGCGCAAGACAGTGTCTCGATAATTCCCAATGGCAAGCTTGCCGACGCCACGATTAACAATCTTGGCACGCGACGTCACCGCGTCATCAAAATAAATATCCTCGTTACCGAGGGGGCCTCGCCGCAAAAACTACAGGCCTATATCGAGGCACTTGGCCACCGTATTGCTAACGATGCCGCGTTTGTCGCCAGTCTGACGGAAATCGGCGTCGCCGATATCAGCTGGAATGGCGTTACCGTTGCTTTCAAAAGTTATCTCAATGTGAGCACCGACGGCGACGAGTCCATGGCGCGGCATGCCCTGCTGGTTTATCTGATGGAGCTTGCCGAAGTACACCGGCTCAGACTCGGTAACGGCATGGCAAAATTGGGGGAAAACCCATGAAGCGACGCGGGGCCAGTTTTTCGCATGGGGTGGCGCTCCTAAGTCTTACAGCGCTGCTGGGGGGCTGTGCCGTCGCGAACAAGGCCATTCGTTCTGACTTCACTGACTTCAACAATATTATCCAATACAACCAGACCCAGCAGATGCTGCTAAACCTCGTGCGAAT
>CAIPNE010000752.1 GCA_903866355.1 uncultured Gammaproteobacteria bacterium | reverse complement strand
CCGACGCCTGCCTATCCTGGGAAATGACCGAGCCGGTGCTCGAGCAACTCGCGGAGGCGGTGCAGGCGCGGCGCGCTCACCGCTAAAACGTGGGTGGAGGGTCTCGGCCCCATTGCGGGGCCTACGCCACGGGATGGGCGGCCGTGGTGCGCCGCTGAGGGGATATTAAACGGTGCACCCAGAGGCTCTTGTCTAAGGTAACCGCTGCCGGCGCAAGGGCTGCTGGCGGCTGCTGCCACTGGGCCCACCTGACGTGCCTAAAACGCCAGCAACAGCGCCTATCCGGCGCAAAAATAACCTACCCGCAAGCCCCCGCTAAGGCTGGCCCATACCAGCGTGTTTTCCGGCGCATCAGCCCCTCACTGTGGGCTCGTAGCAGAGCCTAAAAGTTCTTTGGGCGGCTGATATTCCCCGATGAAATATTTTAGCAACGGCGCGAGAGAGTACTGATTTTCCACTCCGGCGTGCAGGGGTGAGAGCAGCATGATGGCTTTTTGCACGGTGCGCAGCGGCAGCGGAATATCATTCTGCGTGAGTTCCCCAGACTGCAGCCGGCGTTCGATGGCGAAGCTCCCAATCAACGCCTCCAAGGTGACCATCTTCTCCAATCGTTCTAGCGCGACCTCGGCCATGGCGACCGAGTTCGGGAACGCCGCCGAGATGTCTTCGTGGCCTTCGGCCATGAAACTCGCCGTCAGGCCAATCACAGGCGTCGTGTTCTGCATCGCCTCGCGCAACAGGCTAGTCAGCCAATACGAGATGTTGCGCGTATACAGGCCGTCGTACTTCGTGGGGTCGGTATTCGCAAATCCGGATGGCAGATCAGTCAGTGGTCGTGACATGGTTTTTAAGCCACGGCTCTCGACGGCAATGGCCAGTATGGCCATCGCCTGCCTGAGTTGATCGATATCCAAAGTCAGCTGGGTCGGGTCCCACTCCGTCACGCTGAGCAGGGTGCCCGTTTTGACATCGACCATCGGACTGACCGGCACGGCGTTGCAAAACGCCACCAGCGTTGCGTTCAATCGGTCGAGGCTCGTTTTAACGGCGGCGAGGACATCGGGCGCGACCCGCATGCTGAGGAAGTCCTGCAAATTGCGCGGGGCGCCTTTTTCACCAGCTTTCCCCCACAGCTTGCTGCCGCTCAGCAGAAACTGCATCTCTTGCTGCACCACACGTTTGTTGGCCGTTGTTGCGTTCGCCATGGCCATAGGCGAAAGCGGCGAGGGATTGGCGCGGAAGCCTTCCATATCAAGCGCCAGCGCCACCTTCGATTTGGCGAGCAGCGTTTCAAATCGCTGGACGACGACCGCCGCGCGGGCGATAGAAATGAAGCTATGTGTCATCAACGCCGTGGCCTCCCCGGCGCCCAGCGCGAACCCGGGGGTGTCATACAAACCCACCGTCAGCTGGTTATTCATCGTGAGATCCGCATCCCCAACCGAACCGCCACCCTCAATATTGTTTGGAATACGATTCTCGTTAACACGCGCGACCAGCGTCTCCGCCAGCGGTAGTGATACCCCGGAACTACCTTTCGCATAACTGTTGACCAGCAGTGCCATGGTGGCTCTTACAACACCCGGCGCGAGCAACGGTCGTGATTCATCCCCCATGACCGTGGCTTCTTGGAACACGTTGACACGGTTCCACCGCTCGATTTGATCCTGCGACAGAACGACGTCCACGTCTTGGCCATACATCGTATTGACGCCATAGGCGGGGATCTGCTTGTCCACAAACTGCTGAACGACCTGCCGGGCGGCCTTGATCCGCTCCACGCCTTCCGGTGCGAGGCGGATGTCTGCGCGATTTTCGGCAATCTTGACCACCTCGGCCAGGGTCATGTCGCTGCCGTTCAGGACTATCGTTTCGCGAGGGGAGGACGCCTGAGGCGACGCCGCGAGTGCCGCTATCGGGCTGATAACAACCAAGAACACCGCTAGGCGAAGCCCCGTCACCGTGGCAACGATTGGACGTGCGGTTAGGGACAGGTCCTGCAGTTTTCTCATCATTTTCTCCTGACATTGGGTACATCTATCTGCCTTCAGCAAATTTAACCCTAAGCGTCCAGCCTAAGCGCCAGCGGCAATAACGCATCGATTCAAAGGTCAGCGCTCTAAGGTTATGCCGCATTGAACTAATCCCGCGGCGGGTGGCCCGCGATAATACCCATCCAAGCCATCAGCCACGGGCCTTTTTTTATGAGCAACCGACTTGCCCTGAACACCGCCACCGGCGCCGAAACGCTCTATGCAACCGCCGATCACTTTCACGGCCTAGAGCCCCAAGACATTGTGGCGCGCGCGCTGAGCCACGCCACGGCGCCGCTGCTGTCCACCAATTTTCGACCACGCTCCGCGGCATTGCTGCATCTGGTCACGCGCCTCGCGCCCAACATTCCCGTGGTGTGGGTAGACACCGGGTATAACACCCCGGCGACCTATCGCTTTGCCGAGGAATTAACCCGGCGGCTAAAACTCAATCTGCAGGTCTATACGCCCCGGGTCACCAGCGCACGACGCGCGGCGGTCATGGACGGCGTGCCCAGTTTGGATCATCCGCAACACGGCGCGTTTACCCAAGAAGTAAAACTGGAGCCCTTCGCACGGGCCTTCCAAGCGCTAGCGCCAGACGTCTGGCTGACGGGCATCCGCGCCGAACAAACAGATTTCCGCCGCAAGCTGGGCGTGGTGTCCCGCGGCCCGCACGGCACCCTGCGCGTGGCCCCGTTTTTTGCGTGGCACGCGGTAGATTTGGAGGATTATCTCTACGAGCACAATTTACCGGACAACGATGATTACGTTGATCCCACCAAAGTGCTCGCAGATCGTGAATGCGGCCTACAAAATTTGGGCGCGGGGATTTAAGCCCAGCGCATCGCTCAGGCCTTAACCATGACCGGAATTTTACCAATGCGCGCCCGCCATTCGGCAGGACCCGTTTGGTGGACCGAGGTGCCCTGCGCGTCCACTGCCACGGTCACCGGCATATCTTCCACCACGAACTCGTACACCGCCTCCATGCCCAAATCTG
>CAIPNE010000751.1 GCA_903866355.1 uncultured Gammaproteobacteria bacterium | reverse complement strand
GGGCGCGCGCGCGCGCATGCTGAGTCTGCAGGCGATATTACCGGTGCAATGCGGGGGTGCGACAGGCACCTTGGCGAGCTTCGGCACTCAGGGTCTTGAGCTGGCACTAGGCCTCGCCACCGGGCTGGGATTAAGCAACGCCGGTCCTTGGCAAACCGAGCGCACCGTCGTGCGCGAGTTGTCGTCGGGGGTCGCTAATGTGGCCGCCGCGGTTGGCAAAATCGCCCACGACATCGTGCTGATGGCCCAAACCGAAGTCGCTGAACTGCGCGAAGCAACGAGCCCGGGGCGCGGTGGCTCGTCGGCCTTGCCACACAAACAAAACCCGGTGGGGGCGATTGCGGCCGGCGCAGCAGCCCGCCGCGCGCCAGGTGCACTGGCCACCGTGTTTGCCGCCTTTGACCAGAGCCACGAACGGGCGAGCGGCGCCTGGCACGCAGAATCCTGCGCGCTGGTCGACCTCTTCGTCTATGCAGGTGGCGCGTTGGCTGGACTGCGGCGTTCCTTGGCCGGCATCGAGGTAGATACCCAAGCGATGCGGCGTAATTTCGATCTCACTTTAGGACTGCTGATGAGTGAAGCCGTGAGCAGGGCGTTGACCCCGGCGCTGGGACGCACAGACGCGCAGGCGCTGGTGGCACAAGCAAGCGCCGTGGTGCGTGCCGAAGGCCGCACATTGGCCGCTGTTTTGGGTGAATCTGCGAGGGTGCGGGAGCATCTCGGCGCGCAGGGCTTGGCCCAAGCACTCGATCCTTACGCGCAACTTGGCAGCGCTGACCGCTTAATCAGCGGCGCACTCGCCCGCGCTATCGCAGGCTAATCCCCGCCTGCGCACGCAGATCAGGCTAGCCGTGGGTACCGACGCACCGCGCCTCGTTGTCGGCACCAGCGATGACGACAGAATCGTGCGTGCTCACACACCCGCAGTGTTGGTCATGCACAGTCCCAGCACTGGCGTCCTCGCCTGGCGGGGATCACGTTTCTATAGAAGAAGTCAGCACAGACGCCCTGGCTATGCGTCAGTCGTCCGTCAACCGCTTGAAGTCTCCATCATCGAGGGTAGTCCTTGGATCAAGCGGGGGCGTCGATATCTACTCGCTGCGCGGCACCCGCGCGCGTATGGGGCGGGCTGACGGGTTGCGGAGCTTGGCGCGCAGGCTATCGATCTCGATGAGCACCTCGTCGATGAAACCTTTCGCTGCCGCCGGGACCGGCCGGTCGGCGAGTGTGGCGATGACGCCCGGCGATGCAATATGAGACAGGTCGGCAATGTCGAGCATTGCAAAGTCGCGCGGCGACAGTTCCGCAGGAAACGTGTTGATCACGCTCGCCGTGACGGCATCGGTCGCGCGGACGATGCGTCGGATCACAGTGAGGTCCTCGGCGCGCAGGAATAGGTCGTGAAGCTCTTCGCTTGACCGGCCGCCACCGTACTGTTCTGCCAGCCACGTCAGATACCAACTCGGCAGTTTGGGCACCAGGAGCGGGTAGGGCAGCACGTCTTTGATATGGAGGACGGGCAACAAGGTCAGCGGGTGATCGTGCCGGCACAAAATTACCGGCGAGGACAACGCGAAAGTTTGCGCGCGGATGCCTGCATCCAGATTCTCGAAAGGCGATCCCACGTAGACATCGACCTTGCGCGTGAGCAGATCGTTCTGGAGTTCGTCCCAGCCCTGCGTACGCAGTCGAAAGCGCAGTTTCGGGTACTTGCGCAACAGGCGTGCTAATGCGGGTGCCACGATGCTGTCGGCCATCCAGGGGTCGGAGCCGATCACCACTTGGCCGCTGGCGAGGTTCCGCAGCAAATCGATCTCCCGTCGGGCTTCGTCGATCGTGCTGGTGGCCTGTCGCGCGACGCGCGCCAGGATCTCGCCGAATTCCGTCGCGTTGACGCCGCTCCGCCCGCGCACGAAGAGGGGTACGCCATAGGCCTCCTCGAGACGATGGATGCTCACCGACAGCGCCGACTGGGTCAGGTGCAGCGCCTCGGCCGCTCGCCGGTAGTTACGGTGCTCGCACAGTGCAAGTACATGGCGCAGTTGGCGAATAGAATCAGTCATGACAAAAAATCATCGAAAGCAAGATTAATTTGCATTGGACACGATCATCGCAGGCCCGTCATCCTCTGCCTCACCACGCAATCGCGCCGATGAGGAGCAACGCAGATGTCACTTCAAGCCCTGAGCGCTGACGGACACACGGTCACCTATACCGACCGCCGTCGCTGGTTATGGTCCCTGTCCCTCGCCTGGCCACTGATGCCGGTGGCGGCCTGCTGGCTCGCTGTCAGCTCCGGCCAACCCGCATGGTTCTGGGCCACGCTCGTGGTCTGGTACGTGGCGGTGCCCGTGCTCGATCATTTGTTGCCAATGGATGCCAGCAACCCACCCCAGGAGGTGATGGAGCAGCTCGACGCGGAGCGCTACTACCGTGTCTTGACCTATTTGACCGTCCCGATCCACTACTTCACGTTGCTCTACACCGCCTATGTCGTCGGCACGCAGAACCTGCCGTGGCACGCCCTGCTCGGATTGGCGCTGTCGGTGGGCGTGGTGAATGGTCTCGCGATTAACACCGGGCACGAGCTCGGCCACAAGAACACCAAACTCGAGCGCTGGCTGGCGAAGATCGTGCTGGCGGTGGTTGGCTATGGTCATTTCTTCATTGAGCACAACCGCGGCCACCACGTTGATGTGGCCACGCCGCAAGATCCGGCGAGCGCGAAGATGGGACAGAGCATTTATGGCTTTGCCTGTTCGGAAATCCCAGGCGCCATACGCCGGGCATGGGCCTCAGAGAAAACGCGTCTGGCGCGTTGCGGTAAAGGCCCTTGGACACTCGCCAACGAAGTGCTGCAGCCGCTCCTGATCACCTTGGTGCTGTACGCCGGGCTGCTGTACGCCTTAGGTTGGGTCATCGTGCCATTCTTGTTCCTGCAGGCTTTCTGGGGGTGGTTCGGTATTCTTACCAGCGCCAACTACATCGAGCATTACGGACTGCTGCGGCAAAAGCTGGAAAACGGGCGCTACGAACGCTGCCAGCCGCACCATTCGTGGAATTCCAACCACGTGATGTCCAATGTGATCCTGTTCAACCTGCAACGTCACTCCGACCACCATGCCTTCCCGATGCGGCGTTACCAGAGTTTGTGCAGCTTCCAGAAGCTGCCCGAATTGCCGAGCGGTTACCCGCTGATGTTCGGCATCGCATTGATCCCGCCGTTATGGTTCGCACTGATGGACCCCCGGGTGGTGGCGTGGGCGGACGGCGATATGACTAAACTCAACGTGCTGCCGGCGATGCGGGATCAGCTGGTGCGGCGTTACGCGCGCGACCGGGCAGCCACAGCATGAGCCCCGCCACCGAGGCTTACCGCTGTCCGGGCTGCGGCTACACCTACCTGACCGCGCAAGGCGCCCCGCATGAGGGCTTCGCGCCCGGCACGCCTTGGTCGGCCATTCCGGAGAACTGGGCGTGCCCCGACTGCGCGGTTCGGGAGAAGCCCGATTTCATCGCGATACCGAACAGCGCCCAGGTCGTGCCCGGCACGCCCTGAGTGCCGAGAGCCACCGCGAGTCGGGCGCAGGCGGCCGGCCAACGCACCCTGTTGGCCACTGCCAAACTCAACGACCTCGACCCTGCGGCCTGGCTTAAAGACACGCTGGGAAAACTCCCTAGCTGGCCGAATAGCCGCATCGATGCGTTATTGCCGCTGGCGCGCATCGTCTGAGCAAAGGTGGGGCGGCTGGACGCTTACCCTAAAGGGGCGTGGGTGATGGCAGCCACTCCTTGGGAACGCAGGCCGGGAGACGCCGGAATCTTTCAATATCGCCACGTCCTCGCCGGCCGCAGGGACCTTCGGCCACCGGCATCTGGCTGGGTGTAGGAGCGCCGCTAGCCCGCCAAGAAACGGCTTTGAGGATCGGCGTAGCAGGGGAGTCGCTTGCGTGCCGGCACCCTCCGCTGTTTTTGCTTAAGGCAACGCTCTGTCCGGAATGCTGGCGCCTGCTGCCGTGTTGCTCGATCTCTGGCGGTCGTTTAAAAAATCAAGAAAACCAAAGTGTTAATAATATTTTTGAATAATATTTCTTGAAAATACTAATACCATATTGAATTATATTGCTCTCCCCCTCCGCCGCAGGGCCTTGGTCATCCCGACCTTGGGATCGCGACGCGGCCAAACTAAAAGGATGTTACCCATGCCGTCACGCCCCTGTGTCAAAACTATTTTGCTGGGTCTTGCTGTGGGCCTGCTGTATTGCACCAACGCCGCCGCCATCAACGGCTATTTTCTACTGGGCTATGGCGCCAAGCAGCTCGGGGTGGCGGGCGCCGGCGTCGCACTGCCACAGGACCGCCTCGCCGCGGCCATCAATCCGGCCGGGATGGCGCTGGTGGAGCCCGGGTTCGATGGGGGACTTGCGCTGATGAACCCCCGGCGCGGGGCGGAGATTGACTGTCGCGGCATCGGCGCCTGCGACACGGTAGTCGGTGACAACTCGCGCCGAGAATTCTTCCAAATACCCAGCTTTGGCTACAGCCGACGGCTCGACCCCACCACCACCCTAGGCCTGACGATGTACGCCAACGGCGGGCTTAATTCGACCTACGACCGGGCCATCTTCGATGAAGCTGCCGCCCGCATCGCAGGGTTTCCACCCCCGGGTGGGATTCAAAAAGACAAACTGGGCCTTGATCTAGCGCAGTTTGTGTTTGCCCCCAGCCTGTCGCGCAGACTAACCCCCGACCTCGCCGTGGGCATCGCACCGCTGTTCCAAATCCAGCGCTTCAAGGCCTATGGCTTACAGTCGTTTGCGCGTCTGTCGAGCGATCCCACCAGTGTGAGCAATCGTGGTGCCGAGTACTTGTTCGGCGGCGGCGTGCGGGTGGGCTTTATCTGGTCAGTCATGCCAAAACTGAAGTTTGGCGCGCAGTTCTCCTCGCCCATCTACATGCAGGACTCCATCAAGTACAACGGGTTGTTCGCACAAAACGGCGGCCTCGACGTGCCGGCGCATTTCACGTTGGGATTGGCCTACCAGCTAAAACCTACGATCACCCTCGCGTTTGACTACCAAAACATCCGCTACGGCGACATTGACGCGATGGCCAACCCGGCACCGACGCTGGCGGAATTTCAAGGCAATATCGCACCGGAACGTCGCTTGGGTGGCCGCGATGGCATCGGTTTTGGCTGGCGCAGCCAAAACGTTTACCGCCTCGCCGGGCTGTGGGCGTTCAATCCTAAAACCAGCTTTCGGCTGGGATATTCTTATTGCAGTTCACAACTCACCACCGCGGCGATCCTTATCAACGTGCCGCTACCCTCGGTGATGCCGCATAAACTCACCGGCGGGTTCACTTACGAGGTATCCGCGCAAAACGCTTTCTCGCTCGGCTACATGCATGGTTTTGCGGGCGAGAAACACGACAACAGCACGGAGCTGTTTGGTGCGTCGGCCAAGCTGTGGGCCAGCGGCGACATCGCAGAACTGGCCTGGCATCACAATTATTGAGCGTGACAGTGGTGGTTCAGTCGCATGGCACGAGCCCGCGGCGGGGTACGGGACTTTGCGTTTAAGGTGCTCAGGACATTTTGTCGCGGCGATTTTTCTGGCTTAGAGCCGGGTAGAGTTTCGCCGCAGACGGCTGCCGCGCAGCTATTTAAGGGCGCTCACCACGCATCTTCTAGCACCCCGATGACAGCGGCCGCCGAACTCACCGGGCGCGGGTTAGTCGCGACCACCAGATCTTCTAGCGCATCCTTGGCGAGCGCCGGAAAATCCTCGCGGCCCACACCCACTTCGCGCAAACGCTGCGGTAACGCCAAATCCTGCACCAATTGCACGATTGCGTGGCGGCCCGCCGCAGCCGCGTCGGCCGGCGTCAGATCGCGGATATCAACCCCAAGGCATTCGGCGATATCAGCCTGACGAGTGCCAACGTGCGCCTGATTAAAACGCATCACCGCCGGCATCATGACGCACGAAGTAACCCCATGCGGCACGTTGTTGCGCGCGCCCAGTTGATGGCCAATGCCGTGACTGAGGCCCAAATTGACATTGGCAAGACCGCACACCGACATCCACGCGGCGAGCTGCGCTTGAGTCCGCGCCCCGAGATCGTCAGGCGTTGCTTTGCACTCGCGTAAAAATCGCCCCAGCATCGCCAGCGCCCGCGTGGCCAAGGCATCGGTAAACGGATGTGCGTTGTTGGAACAGAGCGCTTCCACACAATGGTCCACCGAACGCATCCCGGTGGAGAGCCACAACCAGAGTGGGGTGGCGAGCGTGAGATTGGCGTCGAGAAAGACCGCGCGCGCGGTGAGTTTGCGGTCGATATAGAGGTCCTTAACCTGTCGAACTTCGTCCGTAATGCCCGCGAAATGCGTAAATTCTCCACCAGACAGCGTGGTGGAAATAGCCACCATAGGCAGCGCGGGACCCGTGATCGACGGCACCTCGACCGTGGCGGGATATTCGAACTTCACCCGCATCCGTTCAAAATCTGCTGCCGATTGAATATTTTCCGCCAGCGCCAACACCACCGCCTTGCCCGTATCGTTGGGTGTACCGCCGCCAAAGGACACAATGCCATCGGCGTTGATTTCACGCGCCCGGGTAGCGGCTTTCAAGACGGACTGACGATGCACATGTTGGATGGTGTCGTGGAATACTGCGGCAATCCGCCCACCCGCCGCCGCCATCACCCGCGACACCAAATCGGTTTGGGTGGCAAGCGTGTTACCGGTAATCAACAGCGCACGCTCAATACCGTGCGCCGCTAGCACTGCCCCCAAACCATCAATCGCACCCGGTCCGTAATGAACCGTCTCGAGCGGCAACAAAGTGAAGGTGCCTGAGGTCAATGGTCGGTCGAGCGTATACATGGATTTGATCCTTCAGATGAGGCCGGCAGGATGGCGATAAGTGAAAGAATCTTCGTTTACTCAATGGCGCAGGGCAAGCGCAAGCGCCGGTAAGGGGCTGGGGGTTTGCTCATCCTCTGACCCATCGCGTATTAGCGGGCGCGAGCACCGCTAGCGCGGCCCACGGCGCTGGGGAGATTGGCAGTAACACGGACTATTAACGGCGGTTGTGGGGAGCGGGAGCGGTGGAGGCTAGGCTCTTGCGAGGAATGCGCGCGACGTTGGGACTCGCCTCGCCTCACCAACCGTTGGAGGAATAACGCTACGGCGACCGACCAGCCGCGCCGGGCACCTGGTCTAAAGGCGCAGCACGCCGCGTTTTTTTAGCCAACGGATGATGCCATACACCAGCAGAAGCGCCACCAAGCCGGCCCAGAGCGAGTCACCTCGGCCTGGTTCATGGCCATTGCGCGCCGCATCCAGCGCCAAAATGCCAAGACCGGCCAAAACCCACATGCCACAACTCGCAGAATCTCTGAGCAGCGCGCGTTGCCAATGGAATTGCATGCCCGACAAGGTCTCGCGCAGACCCGTCCAACGCGGCCACCAGCGCGGCACATCGCGGCAATAATCTAAGTAGGCTGGAAATTTTTCCGTTAAATAGCGCTCTTCGGCAGCCACGATGGCGAGGTAGGCCAGCCCGAAGAAAACCCCTCCCAAAAGATAGACACCCAGACTGTTATGCAGAATGAGAAGGCCGGCCAAGATCAGCAGATTGCCGCCATACAAGGGGTTTCGCACATGCGCGAATAAACCGTCGGTGACCAAGTCTTTGGCATAAACACGTTTGTTCAGCCCGCCACGCTTGATATAGGCCAGACCAATCGCCAGCCACCGATAGCTCTGGCCCAGCGTCGCGACGGCGAAGCCCAACACCACCAGCCAGTGCTCGCTG
>CAIPNE010000750.1 GCA_903866355.1 uncultured Gammaproteobacteria bacterium | reverse complement strand
TGCTGCCATCAAAACCAAACTCCGCGAAATAGGCGATCGCCCCTTCGAGGATTTGCTGTTGGCGCACGGCCGGCACCAAGCGCTTCGGGCCGCGTGGGAGGGGCGCGGCCTCGCGTGGCTCAGCCAAGTGGTCGGCCGCCATCCACCGGGATAATGGCACCCGTGGTAAAGCCTAGCGCACCACACACGGCGAGCACTGCCAGCGCGACATCTTTGGGGTTGGCGATGCGCCCCAGCGGCGTGCGCGCGATTTGCTGCTGCAGATAAGCCGGATCCGCACGGGCGGCATATTCGCCATCCACCCAACCGGGGGCGATCGATAAAACTCGGATCGCCGGCGCTAAGGCGCGCGCCAGTGAGCGAGTCATGTTGTCCAGGGCCGCTTTGCTGGCGCAGTAGGCAATATTGCTACCCACCGCGGTGTTGCCGGCGATGGAGGAGATGTTAACGATCACCCCTTCGCCGTGGGCGGCGAGCAGGTCTCGGAAGGCCCGCACGGTGGCAAAAGCGCCGCGCCAGTTGGTGTTAAAAATAGCGTCGATGGTGGCGTCGTCTAGTGCCGCTAAATCGGCATGCGGCACCACGCGGGTAATCCCGGCGTTGTTAACCAAAATATCCAGCCGCCCCTGTTCGCGGGCAATTTCTTGGGCGAGGGCGGTCAGCGCCGGGCTGTCGAGCACCGAGGCGCTCGATACCCGATGGCCGCTGCCGGGTAGGCTGGCGATCAGGGCCTCGGCGCGGGCGCGGTTGTCCCGGTAGGTGATGACCATCCGCGCGCCAGCCCCTGCTAACTCGCGGCTAATCGCCGCACCGATGCCACCGGCGCCACCGGTGACCAAGGCCACCTTGCCTGCTAAGGGCTGCGACTGCGTGGGCATCAATACAGTCGGCGGGTGTCGCCGACATCCCCAATCCAACCGTGGGTTTGAGTGACCACGGCCAAGCGTTGCTCGTAGTGGGGCAGGGCGGCAATGCCATTGGCCACGTTAAAAACCGTTGGCATATCCTCCCAGCGAGACTGCGGCCGGGACAGCGTGCCACGGCCGTAACGGCGCGAATCGATGGTCATGTTGGGGTGAATTTCAGCGGCCAAGGGGTCGGGCGAATGGGTGGGGTAGCTCGCGTCCGGCGGTGCGGTGTGCGGCGTGCCGGGAATGTATTTCCATTGCAACCAGCCATCCGTTGGGAAGCGTTCGTCGGCGTCGCTGGGTTTGGTGGTCGACAGCCCGGCCACTTCCAGCCGCAAAAATTCGTGGCCATCCCAGGCCAGGCGCGCCGTAACGGTGTCGTTGGCCTCCACCAAGGGCGGAATTTCGCAGTAAATTTTAGGATGCCCTAGCTCATCACGCCCCGTCAGAATGGGATCGGCCAAGCTTTCAAATAACACCGCCGCGAAGCGGCCGGTGACCACATCTTGCTGGCCGCGGAAAGTCGCCGGCCACGACACCAGCGCGAGGTTGTAGCCGCGCCCGGCCAGCCAAGGAATTTGCGTCACATAGGCAATGTCCAACGACACCACAGGTTCGCCGGCCAGTTCGAAGCCCGGCGGTAGGGCCGCCTCTAGCGCCGCCGCGTCGCTAAGGAAGCGGTAAGTGACGATGGTCGAAACAGGGAAGCGGGTGTGATCGAGCACCACGCCCGCCGGTATATTTCGTGGCCCATACATTGGCCCGAAGTGTGTGGGCATGCGGTAGCGCGCGTTCGGAATAAATTTGTAGCTCATGCTGGTGGTGCTCCAAGCTTAAGGTGTTTTGAGGCGGCGCACGCGAATATCAGCCTGTTCGCGATGACCAGAAAAATGTTCGATTTCGCACAATCGTGAGCAGTACTCGCCAATTTCGACGCTCGCTGCATCGCTCAGGATCCGCTGATAGGTATGGGTCTTGATGAATTTACCCACCCACAGTCCACCCGTGTAGCGACCCGCGCGCCGGGTAGGCAGGGTGTGGTTGGTGCCAATGACTTTATCGCCGTAGGCCACGTTGGTACGGTGGCCCAGAAACAGCGCGCCGTACTGGGTCATCCGCTGCAAAAACCAGTCGGGGTCGCGGGTCATCACTTGCACGTGTTCAGAGCAAATGCGCTCGGCCTGCGCGAGCATTTCTTCGGGGGTATCGCAGAGGATGATTTCGCCACAGTCCTCCCACGCTTGGCGCGCGACGGGTGCGGTGTCGAGCCGGGCCAGCACCGCGATGATGGCGGCTGGCAGGGCTTCGGCAAGGGTGCGCGAAGTGGTGACACAAATGGCTGGGGAGGTGGGCCCATGTTCGGCTTGACCCAGCAAATCCACGGCCACCAACTCAGCGTCCACGGTGTCGTCGCAAATGACCAGGGTTTCGGTGGGGCCTGCCAAGAGGTCGATGCCCACCCGCCCAAACAGCTGGCGCTTGGCTTCTGCGACATACGCGTTGCCAGGGCCTACCAGCATGTCGACTGGCGCCACCTGCTCCATGCCGAGCGCCATCATCGCGATGGCTTGCACACCCCCCAAGACGTAGATTTCATCCGCGCCGGCCAGTGCCATGGCCGCAATGGTGGCCGGCTCTGGTTGTCCTTGAAACGGCGGCGTGGCGGCGATCACGCGCTTCACCCCCGCCACTTTGGCGGTTAGCACGCTCATGTGCGCCGAGGCCACCATCGGGTATTTACCGCCCGGCACATAACAGCCCACCGAGTTAACCGGGATATTTTTGTGCCCCAGCACCACCCCGGGGATGGTTTCAACTTCCACCTCACGCATGCTCAGCAATTGCACTTGGGCAAAGCGCCGAATTTGCGCCTGCGCATAGCGAATGTCGTCCAGCGTGCGGGCGGGCAGGGCGTGGAGGCAGTGTTCAATTTCCACTTCGCTCAAGCGGAACGAGGCGGGCGACCAGGCATCGAATTGTTGCGAATAGGCTCTGACGGCAGCCTCACCGCGTTGCTCAATGTCCAACAGTATGTGTTCGACGGTGGTGCGGATCTGCGCGTCATTTTCGCGCTGTTGGGCCGGCGGGCGTCCCGTTTTAAGTTGCGTGATCATGGGGTCTGCTCCTGAACTGGCGGTGGCGAGGCTGCGGGGTGCGTGATTGGCCCGCGACCGAGCACCCGGTGGCGCGCTGGATGTGCGCCTCCTTTGGCTGCCAAAATAATGAGCGAACGATAATTTAAAAACAAGGCATCGCCCAATACAGGCCCCAGTTACGCTAAATTAGTCGCCAATTCTTTGCGCTCTACTTGCCCGTTTATTTATCATCTGATAAATAATGCAGGTTCCCAGCACGCCTTTGAGGGCGGTGCTGGGGCGGGGTGCGCAGCAAAATTTAGGTGCGCCCCGCCAGTAATGATACGGTTGCGATCCTCAACCTCGCACGGGCGATCACCCGCCGCAGGGGTTAGATTTCGCGCTCGCGGAGCGGTAGGGAATTCACAAAATAATGGCACGTGGCGAGGCGGTACGTCTGAGCTTGTTCAGGTCCGACCGGAGCGCCTAAGGGGGTGGGATGTTTCCAGCGAATATCGAGAAATACTGTCGGCCTAACACGCTCGAGGAAGCCCTCGCGGCGGGCGCAGGTTACGCAGCGGGCGATGCCATGTTCATCGCA
>CAIPNE010000749.1 GCA_903866355.1 uncultured Gammaproteobacteria bacterium | reverse complement strand
CTGGCATGGTGATGAGCGCGGTGGACCTGTGCACCCACCACCCCAAGGCAGACGCAGGCGAGATTCGCGCCCTGCTAGAAGGCAATATCTGCCGCTGCACCGGCTACCAAAACATCGTCAAATCCGTGCAGCAGGGCCAGGCGGCCATGGCTGGCGCTTAAGGAGCAAACAACATGGGTGCATCAGACTTCTCCAAACTGCCCTTCATCGGCGAATCCATCCGCCGCAAGGAAGACTACCGGTTCTTGACTGGCGCTGGCCAGTACACCGACGACATCAATCTCCAAGCGCAAACCCACGCGGTGTTTGTGCGCAGCCCGCATGCCCACGCCATCATCAAAAGCATCGACATCGCGGCAGCAATGGCCATGCCCGGCGTGGTGCACATTTTTATTGGCACCGACCTAGAAGGAAAAATGGGTGGACTGCCCTGTGGCTGGCTGATCACCAGCACCGACGGCAAGCCCATGAACGAGCCGCCGCACCCGGTGCTGGCGCTGGGCAAAGCCCGCCACGTGGGTGACCAAGTGGCCATGGTGATTGCCGAGACGGTCGAGCAAGCCAAGAACGCAGCAGAAGCCGTGGTGGTCGACTACGAACCCCTGGCGGCTGTGGTCGATGTGCGCGACGCCGCCACCGGCGCCCAATTGCACGACGCCGCCCCCAACAACCATTGCTACAAATGGGCGCTGGGCGACAAAGACCAGATAGACGCAGCCTTTAGCAGGGCGGCCCACGTCACCAAGCTCGACCTGATCAACAACCGCCTGGTGCCCAACGCCATGGAACCGCGCGCTGCCATCGGCAGCTACAGCCGCGCCACCGAAGAGTACGTGCTTTATGTCTCCAACCAAAACCCGCACGTCGAACGTCTGCTGATGACGGCCTTTGTGCTGGGCTTGCCCGAGCACAAGGTGCGCGTGATCGCCCCTGACGTGGGTGGCGGTTTTGGCTCCAAAATTTACCTTTACGCTGAAGACGTGGCGCTGACCTGGGCATCCAAGCAGATCAACCGCAGCATCAAATGGACTTGCGAGCGCTCCGAGTCCTTCCTGACCGACGCCCATGGCCGCGACCACGTCAGCCACGCCGAAATGGCGATGGACAAGGACGGCAAGTTTCTGGCCATGCGGGTGCATACCGACGCCAATTTGGGCGCCTACCTGTCCACCTTCTCCACAGCGGTGCCCACGATTCTGTACGCCACGCTCTTGGCGGGCCAGTACACCTGCCCGCTGATCCATGTGGAAGTGGACGCCTGGTTTACCAACACCGCGCCGGTAGATGCCTACCGGGGTGCAGGCCGCCCTGAGGCCACCTACCTGCTCGAGCGCCTGGTGTCGCGTTGCGGCTGGGAAATGGGCCTGGGCCAGGACGAGATCCGCAAACGCAACTTCATCAACAGCTGGCCCTACCAGACGCCGGTGGCCTTGCAGTACGACGTGGGCGACTACCTCGGCTGCATGACCAAGGCGCAAGACATGGCCGATGTAGCAGGCTTTGAGGCCCGCAAGACCGCCAGCGCCGCCAAAGGCTTGCTGCGCGGCATTGGCTACTCCAGCTACATCGAAGCCTGCGGCATTGCGCCTAGCAATATTGCCGGCGCCTTGGGCGCGCGCGCAGGGCTGTTTGAGTGCGGCGAAGTGCGGGTGCACCCCACCGGCAGCGTGACCGTGTTTACCGGTTCGCACAGCCACGGCCAAGGCCACGAAACCACGTTTGCGCAAGTGGTGGCCGCCCGTCTGGGCATTGCGGTCGAGGCGGTGGACATCGTCCACGGCGACACCGGTCGCGTGCCTTTTGGCATGGGTACCTACGGTTCGCGCTCCATCTCTGTGGGTGGTGCGGCCATCATGAAGGCGCTCGACAAAATCG
>CAIPNE010000748.1 GCA_903866355.1 uncultured Gammaproteobacteria bacterium | reverse complement strand
GTCATTTAATGTTGTGCTAGGACCGTTTGGTGAGACCTGGTAAAACCCGCTTAGCAGACTCAGTCCGGAAGGGCCCAGAATGGCCGGCGCAGGACTCACCAGCATCCCCCAAACAGGGGCAAAGCGAATGGGTTTTTTTGTCCCCGGCGTAGGCGCTACACTGGCCGTAATCCTACACGAGGGTCTCCTGCCATGAGCTACGTTGATGTCGTCGACAAAGTTGCAGTGCCGCATCCGGACCGCTACTACACGCCACCTGCGTTCGAGCAGGTTTCCGGGCTGCCCATTGCGTACCGCCGCCAAGGCAACGGCGAGGTGGTGGTACTGTTTCATGGCGCGGGGTTTACGCGCATGTGGATTCCTCTGTACGAGATGCTCGCGCAGGCCTGCGATTTTATCGCGCCGGAACAACCGGGTTTTGGCGAGACCCCCATGCCGAAATGGTTCCGCAACTTCGACGACCTCACCATCCTCTACGATCAATTTCTCGAGCAACTGGGGGTTGAGCGTATCCACCTCATCGGATTTTCCATGGGTGGCTGGGCGGCCGCAGAATTTGCCGCGTTTTATCCTCGCCGGCTGAAATCGCTATCGCTTATCACCCCGGTGGGCCTACGGCTGTTAGACCATCCGGGCGTGGATATTTTTCAACTCTCGCCCGCCCAACTCATGGACCGCTTGTTTAAAGATAAAGCCGTGATGACGGAATTTTTGCCCGATATGGATAACTTTGACGAAGGTATTCATCTGTACTCGGAGTTCTCGGCCGCGGCCCGTGTGATGTGGGCGCCGCGCTACAACTTGGCGCTCGAACGGCGCCTGCAACGGCTGACGTGTCCCACGCTGGTCATAGGCGGCGAAGAAGATCGCCTAGTGCCTAATGAGATGTCTGATCGCTACGCGCAGGTGCTACCCGGCGCTCGACTGGTGCGTATCCCGGGCACCGGTCACGAACCCTGCCTCGAGCGGCCGCGTGAACTGGCCGATATTTTAATCGGCTTCATCCAGGAGGCGTCCCGATGAATTCACTGCGCTTTTATTTCTTCCAGCTCATGCCCTACCCCTACATTCCGCCGACGGCGGAATTTCCCTCTACTTGGGTCTCGCTCTCGAACAAACACTACGATCCGCAGCGCGGCCGCGTGCTGTACCAGGAATACATCGACCAACTCGTGGCGGCCGAACGCTATGGCTTCGATGGCGTTGGCGTTAACGAACACCATGCTAATTTTTACGGCACCATGCCCTCGCCCAATATTATTGCGGCGATGCTCATTCAGCGCACCACGCAAATTCCTATCGCAGTAATTGGCAACGCCATCCCGCTGCACGGCAATCCGCTGCGGGTTGCCGAAGAAATAGCCATGTTGGATGTTATTTCAGGCGGACGAATTATTTCGGGTTTTGTCCGTGGCATTGGCTGCGAATATTTTAATAACGGCGTAGTGCCCAGCGACTCCATCGCGCGCTTCGATGAAGCACACGATCTCATCATCAAAGCGTGGACCGACGATGGCCCCTTCACCTGGCAGGGGGAACACTTTTACGTGCCAAACGTTAACCCGATCCCACGCCCAATTCAGAGCCCGCATCCGCCCATTTGGATTCCGGGTCAGGGCTCACTCGAGACCCTGCAATTCATCGCCCGCCACCATTACACCTACATGATGGTGTTCTCGCCAATGTGGTTCACCAAAATGGCCTTCGATGGCCTGCGCGAGGAATGTCACCGACTCGGCTATGAAGCCCCCAAAAGCATGTTCAATGCCTGTGTGCCGACGTATGTTGCCGAGACCGACAAACAGGCCCATCGCGAAGCCAAAGCGCATTTATCGTGGGTGTTCAACACCGGGCTTAAAATTCCCGACCAACTGTTTTTCCCACCCGGCTACATGAGCACCAAATCGTTTCGCAATTTCGTTGGCGCGCTGAAGGCCGGCAAGGTCAAACCCCAACAGCAGTTGAGCTACGACGAACTGGTCGAAGACCGCTACATCATTGTGGGTTCGCCCGAAACCGTGAAAAACCAGCTTGGCGAGTACTGCGATACCGTTGGGGCTGGCGGCATTCTCGCCGTGGGTTCGTCCTACGGGCCAATGCCCAACTGGATGGTGACGAAAAACATGCAGATTTTCTCCGAAGAAGTCATGCCAGCGTTCCGTGCCCCAGATGGCAAGCCAGACTATCTGCGCCAAGAACCGTTGGCGCCGCGTACGCGCTCCGAATTAGCGGCACTCAAAGGCCCGCCACCGGAG
>CAIPNE010000747.1 GCA_903866355.1 uncultured Gammaproteobacteria bacterium | reverse complement strand
TAACTTTTTAGTGACGGGCGGTAGCCAGGCGTCGTTTTTTTTGCTGTTCAATTTGTTTGGGGGCACCACGGCCACCGGCCAGCGCAAGCAAATCCTGCTGCCGCAGGCGCCCGAATATATCGGTTACGCGCAAAGTGGGATTGAGCCCGACATGTTGCGTTCTTATCCCGCAGTGATTGAGCGGGTGTCGGCTCATCGCTTCAAATATCACCCAGATTTCGCGGCCATCACCGTAGATGAGCGCTGCGGTGCGGTGTGCGTCAGCCGCCCGGGTAATCCCACCGGCAATGTCCTGAGCGACGCCGACTTGGGGCGGTTACGGGGCATGGCGCGCCAAGCTGGCGTGCCGTTGATCGTGGATTGCGCTTACGGCGAGCCTTTCCCCGGCATTAGTTTTGTGCCGACCACCTTGCAGTGGGACCAGGACTTAGTGGTGTGCCTTAGCTTATCGAAGCTCGGGCTGCCGGGCGTGCGGACGGGGCTTGTGATCGCCTCCGAGGCAACCATCGACGTGCTGACCAGCATGCACGCCATGCTGACGCTGTCGGTTAATCCGGTCGGGGGTCGGCTGGCGTTGGAGCTCATGCGCAATACGGATTTGCTGGCACTAGGGCGTGAAATTATCGCCCCGCATTACGCTGCACACTCCGCCACTGCGCTGGCATTGTGCGACGAATTACTGGCCGGCACGGATTATCTGGTGCACCTCTCGCAAGGTGCTATTTTTCTGTGGCTATGGTTTCCCAGTTTGAAAGTACCCGTGCAGGTACTCTACGAAGCGCTCAAAGCGCGTGGTGTACTGGTTATTCCGGGACATCATTTTGGACCTGGGCTGGCCACGCCGTGGCCACATTTAGCGCAGTGTTTGCGAATTTCCTACGCGCAACCAGAAGCCACTTTACGCATGGGGCTTACACGGCTGGCGCAGACCCTGCAGGCGTTGGCTTGAGGCTGGCAGGGGCAAGGAGTTCGCGCGGAAACCGGCGTCGTTATCGTTTGTAATAACCGGTGCCCGCGCGATACGAAGGGACTCATTGGGCCACCTTGCGGCTGTTGCACGGTGTGCAAAAAGCGCTCTGCCGGGGGGCGCATGGACTAGGTTTCCCGACGGCTCTTTGCTAAGAGATAGAATTATTTAAGACGTGGTCTTCTAGCTTTTTATAAGATTTCAGTCAAGGCCCGCAACGTTCCGTCTGCTAGGGCGTCACGGGCGTTTTTCTCAGCAAGATCCCAAGAGTGTTCCCCCATGTCCCCATTGGACCTTTCGAGCAGTCCGACCCTCGCGGCCAGTCGTGGTTTCTCGCTGACTACCTTGACGGCGCTGCGCGCACTTACGGTGCGCTTGGGTGTCGAGTGTTCAGCGTCCTCCAGTTTGTCTACTTTGGTGGTCGCCGGATCCTTGGGGCGCCTCGAGGCTCACGCCCAGTCGGACTGCGATGCCATCATTGTCGTTGCGCCGACGAGTCATCCCCCTTGGCCGGTGGAGGCGTTTTTTGCCCAAGTTGAGGCTTATGGACTGCGCGCCCCCAAACGGGCGGGCATCTATCGATCCACGTTGAGTGCCGCGGCACTGCTGCGCGTACAAGACCGCGGTAGCCTTGAGGAGACACCCGATATCTTCGGTCGCCGCATGGCCTGCTTGCTGGATGCCCGCGCGATCACCGGTGAGGCGGCGTTTCAGGCGCTGCGTCGCAGCGTTCTGGAATGGTATGCCGGCGATTACCTAGGTCATTACGCGGATGCTCAGTGGACGTTGCTGATTAACGATCTCTCGCGCTACTTACACGCCTACGCGGGCTGGCAGCAATATAAATTGGGCGCGACAGAAGACGACGGCTGGTATTTGCGGCAGGCAAAATTGCGCAGTTCGCGGTTGCTCACGTTTGCCGGTTTATTGTTGCTGTTGGGCGCGAGCAGTACGCATGGCTGCGAGAAACTAGAGTGGTTGGCCGAGCATCTGGCGCTGACGCCGCTGGAGCGCATTGCCGTGGTGATGCAACCGCTCGATCCGGCGGGTTTTGAGCGTTTTCTCAGCGCCTACGAGGCGGTGCATGCGCAGTTGAGTGATCCCCAGACCCGTGCGCAGCTAATCGCGCTGAGCCCGCCCGCCGGTGGCGGTTTGCCGCGTCTTTTCCCAGAGCCTTATGCCAGTATCCATGCCACCTCGGGGTGTTTGTTGCGCGAGTTAACGTGTTTCGTGCTGGCTCGCGGGGCGGCTTGGCATCCAGATTTTTTTAGCTATTTTTTG
>CAIPNE010000746.1 GCA_903866355.1 uncultured Gammaproteobacteria bacterium | reverse complement strand
TGGCAAGGTCTTCAAACGTTGGCAGGGCATCTCGCCGGGCGGCTGGCGATCTGGCAGGGCACTAGATTGGGTCGCCGAGGCGGAGGTTTGCCCGCCCGTCGAGGCGGCTTTCGACGATCAGCGAACAGGCCAAATGAGTCCGGCAAGTTGCACGGGATCCCAGCTGACGGATACGGCCGCGATGGACGAAGCGGTGAGGAACACACCAACGTGTTGGTCGACGTTTTGGACAACGATGATGGATGCGCCAGAGATGGGCAGTTCGGGGAAGAATCATCCTGACCAACACCCCGAGCCAATCCAACCCCAAAAAAAATGTCATTACTATTCGGAATTATTCCAGATCCTAACCAGCGATTAGCTGATCAGCGATCAGCAGATGAGACTGGGAGCTGGGAGCTGGGAGCTGGGAGCTGGGAGCGCCCGACGCGCCCGACGCGCCCGACGCGCCCCCCGATCAGGCCCGGGGTAGCGCTGCCGGTGGGTCGTAGGCGTGTTTCAAATCCGTCCGGTGCGCTGTCGCGCAGGCGTTCTCCGGGGCGAGATAGCCGAAAAAATCTGCGGTGCAACTGCGCCATGAATAACGGGCCGCCAAGGCACGGCAAGCGTGGCGTGACAGCCCCAACGCCTGCTCCAGCGCGTGGCCAAGATCCTCATCGAGGAAACCCGTTTCGCCAGGGGTGACGACGTCTATCGGGCCTTGCACCGGGTAGGCGGCAACTGGGAGCCCGCAGGCCATCGCTTCGAGCAGCACCAAGCCGAAGGTGTCGGTACGGCTGGGAAACACAAAGACGTCGCCACCGGCGAGGTGCTGCGCTAAATCGCGGCCGTAACGGGGGCCCAGAAAGAGACAGCGCGGGTATTTTGCGCGCAGTCGAAGCAAGTCTGGCCCCTCACCAATGACCACCTTGTGGTGGGCGCCCGGCAGCTGCAAAAAGGCCTCGATGTTTTTTTCCACCGCGACCCGCCCCATGTAAATGGCGATCGGGTGCCGCAGTGCGTATTCGCTGGCGTAATCGATGGGATCTGTCGGGTTGAACACCTCCAGATCTACGCCGCGTGACCACACGTGGAGATTCTGAAAACCCCGGGCCAGCAAGTGGTCGCGCTGGGTGGGTGTGGGTACCAGCGTGCGCACGGCCGCGCTGTGAAACCAACGCAGATAACCGTACGTCCAGCGCAGCGGAATGGGCACGCGCAGCCGGATGTATTCCGGGAACTGGGTGTGAAAAGAGGTTGTGAACGGCCGCCGGTGGCGCAGACAGTAGCGGCGCGCTGCATGGCCTAAGGGGCCTTCCGTGGCGATATGGATCGCTTCTGGCTGGAAGGCCGCAAGCCGTTTGGCCACGCCACGTCCCGGCCACAACGCCAACCGGATGCTGGGGTAGGTTGGGCAGGTCATGGTGCGGAAATCGAGTGGCGTAATCGCCAGTACGGTATGGCCCATCGAGGTGAGATGGGCCAGCGTGGTTTGGAGGGTCCGCACCACCCCATTGACCTGCGGCTGCCAGGCATCGGTGACCAGCGCTATGCGCATGCGTGCGTCCAGCCGTGGCGTTGTGCCTCGCGCATGGTGGGCGCATAAACCGCACCACCTGCCAATAATGCCGTTGCTATGAAGCTATTTTTCACCCCCGGAACCCTAGCGGGCCAAGATGTAAACCGTATGACGAGCGGCTGAGTTTTCGCTGACGGCGCACCGGCCGCACAGAAAAAAGTTCGCGGCGCCCCCCGCTTGAACCCGCAGAATTTTTTGCCTCAGCGCGGCGGGGTGAGCGCAGGCAGGTGGCGCGGTGGCCGCGCCGCGCCTTGGGCTTAACGGCCCGCGTGGGTTTTAGCGTTTGCGTGCGCGGCTGAGTAGAAAATGTTGGCGCACCAGGTTATCGCGCGTGTAGCGGGTGATCAGTGCTTCCAACTCATCGCGGAAACTGCGCAGCCGCGCAGGGTCGTCGGCCAAACTGGCCACCAGTTTTAGGAGTGGTGCGGCGGTGCCCTCGATCATCGTGCGGTAGTGCGTTGGGCTCAGGCAGGGGGCGAGGATGAGGTCACGCTCAAACTCTAGCCCGTCAACCGCCTCGCCCAGACGCGCGCGCACCAGATCGGGGTTGCCCCAATCCGGCGTGGGTAGCAGACCCGGTGGCGGCGGCAAGTATTTGGCCACCAGCGTGAACATCAGACCGGTGAAAAGTTCGGGTGGCCAAGTGCTAAAAGCCATGCGACCACCGGGCTTCAATACGCGCAGCATTTCAGCGATGGTGATCGCCGGCTGCGGGCCAAACATATGGCCAAACTGGCTGACGACCACATCGAAAGCGGCATCGGGGTAGGGCAGTGCCTCCACGTCACCCTCCACAAACTCGATGTCTACCCCGGCCAGTGCGGCGTTAAGACGGGCTCGCTCCAACAGGGCTGGGGCGAGATCTAATGCTTTGACCTTGGCCCCGCGGCGCGCGGCGCTGATCGCCACGACCCCCGTGCCGCAGGCCACATCCAGCACGCTGTGGTGGGCGGCGATCCCGGCAAATTCAACCAAGGTGGCGGCCGCCGGTGTGGTCAGACTCTCCAACGGTGCGAACAACGCCCAACCTTCGCGTTGGGCGACTTTGAAGCTGGCAAATGGATCTGGTGTCATGGGGTGTTCCTCAAGGTTAACAAGTGGGGCCGCGAGGACGACGGGCCACGCTCGCCCCTGTTGACTGCGCTCGCAGACTAGCGGCGAGGCTGTGTGCTTGTCCACGCAGGTTGGACCTCTCGCGCAATTTTTGGCGCGCCTGCGGGCGGCGGGTGTTGACGTTCCCGCCACCGGGTGGCTTTATGGGATTACATCGCCAGCAATGAGGTAGACGTTATGGCCAGTGCACCGCTCCATTATTGGGACCTGTTGGAACTCGCCGCCGCGCTGAGAACCGGCGCGGTGTCGCCGGTCGCCGTGACCGAGACTCTGCTAGAGCGCATCGGTGCACTCGACGCTAATCTGGGGAGCTATGTCACCCTGATGGCCGACCACGCGCTGGCTGAAGCACGCACCGCCGCCACCGAAATTGCCGCGGGTCGCTATCGCGGGCCACTCCACGGCGTGCCGGTAGCGGTGAAGGATTTATGCGACGCGAGTGGTGTGCAATCAAAGGCTGGTATGCCACGCATTCGCGGCGCGGTCGCGCCCGCCACCCGCGATGCCACCGTGGTCGCACGGCTGCGCGCCGCCGGCGCCATCGTGCTCGGCAAACTGCAACTGACCGAATGCGCTTGCGCCCACCATCACCCCGACGTGACGCCACCGGTGAATCCCCATCATCCAGGTTACTGGAGCGGGGCTTCGTCGTCGGGCACTGGGGTCGCGGTCGCGGCGGGCTTATGTTTTGGTGGACTGGGCTCGGATACGGGCGGCTCCATTCGTTTCCCGTCTTTTGCCAACGGGGTCACTGGGATTAAACCCACTTGGGGCCGCGTCAGTCGGGCTGGGGTGTTCCCGCTCTCACCGTCGCTCGACCACATCGGCCCGATGGCCCGCAGCGCGGCCGACTGCGGGGCGATTCTCGGCGCTATCGCCGGCGCCGACGCCGATGACCCCACCTGTTTGCGCGCCGCTGTGCCGGACTATCTCGCCGGTCTGGACGGCGATCTGCGCGGCCTGCGCATCGGCTTTGATGAGCGCTTTGCCTGTGTCGGTGTGGAGACGCAAATTGCCGACGCCATGCGCGCGTGTGTGGCGGTGCTCGAAGCCGCCGGCGCCACCCGTGTACCGCTTAGTTTTCCGCCGATCGACGAGGTGGTCGGTGCTTGGTTTCCACTGTGCACCGGCGAGGTGGCTGCCGCACACGCGCAGGATTTCCCGTCGCAAGCCAGCCAGTATGGTCCCGGCTTGATCGGCTTATTGGAGGCCGGCCACGTGGCGAGCGCGGTGGATTACGCGCGTGCTCACGCTATTCGGCAGAATTTTCAGGGCGAATTGGCGCGTGTGTTTAGTACCGTGGATGTGGTGGTGGCACCCGCGTGGCTGCGGCAAAACCTGACCCTGGCGGAGTTTTCCCGTTTTGGCGAGCAGGCCACGGACTGGCCGGAATTTATCCGCTATACCAGCCCGTTCGATGTGTCGGGCACCCCGACTATCTCCTTACCCGCCGGCTTTAACGCGGCGGGCGCGCCGTTTGGTTTTCAGCTGGCGGCGGGCCATCTCAATGAGGCTGTTTTGGTGCGCGCGGGCCAGGCGTGGCAGCTGGCAACGAGCTTCCACCGCCAGCGTCCACCGCTGTAGCCCCTCGTTTGAGGGCGTGTTCGCGGTATGGGCCTTGACCCTGACAGCTGGGTTGCGTCAGGGCGGCATTCGCGTGTTTAGAACGGTCTCGGTGAGAGAGAAAATGGCGGATTTCTGTGCCGCCGGCGGCGTGCATGCTGACCGCTAGGGCGGCGCAAAAAGCTTAGCCAAAGACCTGCTTAATTTGCCGCGTGGATGGCGCGGTGATCGCGGCGGTGCCGGCCGATGAGTTGCTTGGCGCTGGCGTACCAGCCTGATAGCCAGGCCCGCGGTAGCCGAAGGCGACGGCGTGAGGTGGTTCTTGGATAGTCTCTCAATTGGGCTCGGTTGGCGCTGGTCGGCACCCGTAAGCCGGCGCCGTTCTGTAGTCATTTCCTCATAGCACACTGTCAAGCACACCTTTGGCGGTGCAGCCCACGCGCACTTGGTCACGGTGGACACCAGTTGTTGGTGAGCGAGTGTCGTCCGCCTACCAGCAACCCCCGCGCGGGCATTTGCAGGTGCTAACGCAGCAGAACTTAAGCCAGGTTTTGCGCTAAACATTCTGACGTTGGGTCGCGGCGAACTCGCTGCCGCGCGCGCCTGCGCCCGTACGCCTGACGGCTGGTGCCAGCGTCACGATCCCTCTCATAAAGCTGCTTTGACAATAACTGCTTAGGCAGTAAACAATGCGGGATGGCTGTGACGACAGACTCCGGAAAACCCCGCCCGCGCGCCGCCCGTGGGGCCGCGCCGGCTCGCCCGCTGCGGCCGGTCGCCC
>CAIPNE010000745.1 GCA_903866355.1 uncultured Gammaproteobacteria bacterium | reverse complement strand
ATGGCATGCACGCGCGGATTAGGCTGGGTCTGGCGATCGAAGAGCGGTGAGATTTCGTCAACGGCCGTGGTGTTGCCGTGATAAGTCAGATTGGTGCAAATAATGCCCTCACCGCCCGTGTGGAGCCGGGCAATCCGCAACGCCTGATCGTTGGCTTCACTGCCGGTGCACATGAACATGATCATCGACAGCGAGGGATCTAGCCGGCTGATCAGGCGTTCGCCGTAAGTGAGCACCATTTCATGCAGGTAGCGCGTGTGTACGTTGAGGATGCCCGCCTGCCGACACAACGCAGCAACGACCTCGGGGTGGCAGTGCCCAACACCCGCCACGTTGTTATAGCAATCCAGATAAGCCCGACCCGCAGCGTCGTACAGCCAAACCCCCGCACCCCGCACGATATGCAGCGGCTCCTCGTAGAACAGCGGCGCATCCCGGCCCAGCAAGCGCGCGCGGCGTGCCAGTAAATCTTGCGTTGAAATAATCGTCTCCAGGGTCTTTAGGCGTCGATGGCGGCGAGGGTTTCGGGAAGGGTCTGGCCACCATCCACCACGATCGTCTGCCCAGTAATGTAACCCGCTTCGTGCGAGGCAAAAAACAGCACCGCGTTGCCCACATCCTCCACACTGCCCAAGCGTTTGAGCGGAATGGAGACCGCCATGCTTTGGCGATACTCCTCGCCCAAATCAGCCAGACCTTCGGTGGCTATATTGCCGGGCAGCACGGCGTTGACCGTGATGCCGTAGTGCGCCAATTCAATACTCGCCGTGCGCATAAAACCCAGCTGCCCCGCTTTGCTCGCCGCATAGTGGCTCCAGCCAGGAAAACCGGTCACCGGTCCGGTGATGGACGAGGTGAGAATGACGCGTCCTTGGGTGGATTGCTTCAGCCACGGCAGGCACGCCTTTAATGACAGAAAACCACCCCTAAGATTAGTGCCCAGCACCGTGTCCCACTCGCCCGGCTCCATCTGTTCAATGTGCGCCTGCGGATAAATGCCCGCGTTAGCACACAGGATGTCGATACCGCCAAAGGCGCTGACGGCCGCTGCAGCCATTGCTTGGCACGCTGACCAGTCGCTGACATCGGCAGCGAAGGCTTGAGTTTCGCCGCCTATTTCTTGGGCGGCGGCGCGAGCCTCTGTCAACGTCCGCGACACCATCAGCACACGGGCACCGTGGCGAGCGAAGATCCGGGCAATGCCCTTCCCGATACCCTTACTGGCACCCGTGACAACGACGGAACGGCCGGCGATCGATTGCAACATAACCTAACTGCCTACTTGCTGTGAGTGAGCTTACACGATTCAATCCACGCAGCGACACACCACCCTTTGCACGGATTTACAGCGAAATAAGCAGCAAGATGAGTGACTCATTTGAAGCCCTGAGCGAGGCGCAGCGCATCCAACATTTGGCCGAGGTCGCCTCACGCGCGCTCGTGCACTGGCCGGTTAGCGCTGCGGCGACACTCACGCTGCTTAATATTTCGGAAAACGCTACCTATCGGCTAGACGATCCCGCCAGTCCGGTGCCGCGCATCCTGCGTGTGCACCGCACCGGCTACCATACCCACAACGCCGTCCTCACCGAACTTGCCTGGATGAAAGCGCTGCACGACGAGGCGGGTATGGCAACGCCACAAGCACTGCCGGCCCACGACGGCGAACTGATCAAAATTATCACGACCCCAGCGCTCGCAGAGGCACGTTTTGTGGTGATGTTCGCCTTCATCGAAGGGCATGAACCGGCTCCTGGCCAACTCCTCGAGCCGTTCAAGCGGCTGGGTGCACTGACCGCCCAAATGCACCTGCACGCCCGGGGCTGGCAGCGCCCTGCTTATTTCGAGCGCTTGGTTTGGGATTTTGAGGGTAGCGTTGGGTCACGTGGAAACTGGGGGGACTGGCGCGACGGCCTCGCCATGAACCCAGAGCGGGAGGCAGTACTGGCGCAAGCAGTCCGCGCATTGGAAATTCGCCTGGCACGCTTCGGTATGGGGCCCGAGCGGTTTGGCCTGATCCACGCGGACCTCCGACTGGCTAATCTGCTGGTGACGCCGACCGACACCCGT
>CAIPNE010000744.1 GCA_903866355.1 uncultured Gammaproteobacteria bacterium | reverse complement strand
GGCCAACTGTTGGGGCCTTTTGTCGCAGGCCGATTGGCGCAGTGGTCGGGTGGGTTTGCCCTGCCTTCCGCGTTAGCGGCGGGCTTGTTATTAGTGGGTGCGGTGATCCTACCGCGCCACACCAGCCCGGCAGCCGGCACCGCTTAGCGTGCGACACCCGCGTAGGGACGCTGGGTCCGCATGGTCAGACTCTCCTCAAGGTGCACGGAAAGGCTAGCCAATTAGGGCTAGCGATCGCTCACTCTCTCAGGTACCCAAGTCCACGAGCGGCCGCCGTAGCTTAAGCCATCGGTTGGCCGGTCAGTCGGTGGTATTTAGCGAGGAGCTCCGGCGGGGTTTCTGGATAGGCCAGGTCCAGCGGGATGCAATCGACCGGACAAACCTGCACGCACTGTGGACGATCAAAATGACCGACACACTCGGTGCAACGAGTGGGGTCGATTTGATAATGGAGCGGGCCCTCGAAAATAGCCTGATTGGGGCACTCGGGTTCGCAGACGTCGCAATTAACACATTGCTCGGTGATCCGCAGTGCCATGGGGAATCCCGCCTACTTGTTCATGGCGCGCTTACCCAGCCGCTCGGCCAGGGCTTCGCGCACGATGGCGGGCACGAACGCGCCAACCTCGCCACCCAATGAGGATATCTCCCGAATCAGCGAAGAAGAAATATACGAATAATTTTCACTCGTCGGCAGGAAGATGGTGTCAGCCTCGGGCACCAAGTGCTTGTTCATGCCCGCAAGCTGGAATTCGTATTCGAAATCTGACACGGCACGCAGCCCGCGCAAAACCGCACAGGCTTCCCATTGACGCACGAAGTTGGCGAGCAAGCCCTCGAAGCGCATGACTTCGACATTGGCGTGTTCGGTCAAAACCCGGGTGGCGAGATCTACCCGCTCGTCGGTGGAAAACGCGGTGCTCTTGGAAGTGCTGGCCGCCACGGCGACGATGACGTGGTCAAAAAGACGCGACGCGCGGGCGACGATGTCGATGTGCCCATTGGTGATGGGATCGAAAGTGCCGGGGTAAATTGCCCTTTTCTTCACTGCTGGTCTCCGTTCGGATTGGATTGATGGCCCGCCATCGTAATGAGAGAAAAAACCGCCTGCCGGGTACGTCCCTGACGGAGGCAGCGCCAGCCGGCCGGCAAAACCGGCTCGGTAGGACCTTCGATGTATACCACGCCCTCGGCGGCGACCCAACCTCGTGTCAGCAAACCCAGAGTTTCTATAATCAGCTCAGCCGCAAAGGGTGGATCGCAAAAAACGATGTCGTAGGCCACCGGTTGGCGCTGGGCTAGCCATGCGCGGGCATCATAACCAAGGATCTCAGCGTGTCCAGCGTCCAACCGGGCGCGGGTGGCTTCCAACTGCGCCAAAACACGCGGATCGTTGTCGATTAGCGTCACCGCGCCCGCACCCCGAGAGAGCGCTTCAAAGCCCAACACCCCGGTGCCGGCGAAAACATCGAGGCAACGCGCGCCGGGTAAGCGCGGCGCTAGCCAGTTGAACAGCGTTTCACGCACACGGTCGGCGGTTGGCCGCACCGCTTCCAGCGGCAGCACGGGTAAACGCCGCCCTCGCCAAGTGCCACCGATAATGCGGACCTGCCCGGCACCGCCCGGTGCCGGGCCGCCCGGTGAACGCGCACCCGCGCTCATGGTGCCGCGGCGGGTTGATGTGGCAGCGTGCGCCCCACACTCACCACCGTCATGGCACTAGGATGGAGATGCCGTCGGAGTGCGGCACGCACCTCCTCGAGGGTAACCGCCTCCAAACGCTCAACCTGCCGGTCTAAATAATCTGGCGGCAGGTGAAAAAAACCGATGGCGGCAATGTTCTCAAGGATTTTTGAATTGTTATCGATGCGCAACGGGAACCCCCCGACGAGATTTCGGCGGGCTTCTTCTAGCGCCACAGCCGTGGGCCCGTGTTCAACAAACTTCGCAATTTGCGCGCGCAATAACGCCAAGGCTTCGTCCAACTGCGCGCCGCGCGTTTGCAGCGAGGCCACAAAAGGCCCCGGCAAAGTCATCGCCTCAAAATGACTCTCCACGCTATAGGACAGGCCGCGCCGTTCCCGAATTTCTTGAAACAAGAGCGACACGACCCCATTGCCACCCAACACGTGGTTACCCAATAGCAGGGGGAAATAATCCGGGTCGTGACGGGCAATGCCAATTTGGCCCACCAAAAGATGGGTCTGGGTGGCGTCAAATTCCACGTGCACTTCGCTGGGCTTTTGCACTGCGGTCACCGGCGGCAACGAGGGTGCCACCACGCCTGCCGCCAAGGCGGTGGACAATAATTCCGCGCTCGCCTGTGCTTCTTCACGGGTCACCGCGCCGACCAGCGCAATGATCGCGTTGTGGGCGACGTAATACTGCGCGTAGAAGGCTTCCAGTTCCGGCAATGTCAGCGCCGCCACGCTGGCTAGCGTCCCGGCGGAAGGCCGGCCGTAGGGGTGATCACCGTAAAGCGCGGCCAAGAAAGTCTGCCGGGCGAGGATGCCGGGGGACTCTTTTTCTTGGCGTAAACCACTTAACTGGCGCTGGCGCTGACGCTCGAAGTCGGCGGCGACAAAACGTGGCGAATGCAGGAGCTGCGCGAACAAAGCCAAGGCCGACGCGCGCTGGGTCGGTGCACTGAGCGTACGCAAGGACAGCCACGCCATATCACGCAGCGAACTGGCCCCCATTTGTGCGCCGGTAGCTTCCAAAGCAGCATCAAACTCAGGGGCTGGCAGCTCGCGCGTACCTTCTTCTAGCAGCGCCGAGGTAAGCCCGGCGAGCCCCGGGTGCTCACCATCCCGAGCGCTGCCGGCGGCAAACACCACCCGCACATCCAGCATGGGGATTTCCGGCGCGGCCACAAACAAGACGCGCGCGCCATTGGTGGTCGTCCACTGCTGAATAGAGGGCATCGCGGCAGCCCACGCGCTCCATCCGCAACACGCGGCCAAGACGACAAAACGAAAAGCGGCCATGTTAATTTTTCTCCGGGGGCATTAGCCACGCCACGCTAGCGCGTTCCCGCACCAAATATTTACGCGCGACGGCTTGCACCTGCGCCGGCGTGACCGCGAGGATGCCGGCGTCGTATTGGTCTTTCAATTTCCACGACAACCCCACCGATTCCAGCGTGCCGATAATCATGGCCTGGTAAAACATCGAGTCCTGTTGGTAGACCGTCCCGGCGCGAACCTGATTTTTCACCCGCTCCAGCTCTTGAGCCAACGGTGGGCTGGCCTTGAGCAACGCCAGTTCTACCTCGATCGCACGCTCGAGCTGCTTGAGCGTCGTGCCGACGCGCGGCGTCGCGTCGATGGAAAAAAGATCTTCCAGCCGCGCCGCCGCCGAATAGCTCGCGCTCGCTGCAACAGCGAGCTCCTGACCGCGCACCAGCTTGCTGAAAAAACGGGCGCTGGCGCCGCCATCTAAAACCCCCGCCAGCACATCTAGGGCGTAAATTTCCCACGTCTCAATGGGCTTTCCATCTACGCCAGCCGTGCCCACCATCGACATGACGGGCGCCTTAAAGGCGAGCATAAGCAGCGGCTCGCGGACTTTTTTATCATAAATGGTCAGCCGCTTCTCGCCGTGCTGTGGCACCTCTGGCCGCGGCATTAACGGCAGAATGGGGCGACTGGGCAGCGGCCCAAAGTACTGCTTGGCGAGTACCAGCACCGCGCGCGGGTCCACGTCGCCCACCACCACCACCGTGGCGTTATTGGGGGTATACCAGCGTTCATACCAACGACGTACATCCGGCAGTTGCATGTTTTCGATGTCAGCGCCCCAGCCAATAACGGGCTGGCGGTAAGGACTGGTCTGCCAAATCGTGGCGGTCAGCGCCTCGCCGGCCAGCGCCTGCGGGTCGTCGTCGGTGCGCATCCGCCGTTCTTCCCGGATAACCTTGCGTTCGTTTTTAAATTCCTCGGCATCGAGCACGAGGTGCTGCATGCGATCAGCTTCCAGCTTAAAACTGAGCGCCACATTCTCAGCTGACCACTGCTGAAAATAAGCCGTGTAGTCGGCGGTGGTAAAAGCGTTTTCTTCGCCCCCACGAGCGGCAACTATTTTCGAGAATTCACCGCTGCCCAGCGTCGTCGTGCGCTTGAACATCAGATGTTCCAACGCGTGCGAAGTGCCGGTTGCACCGTCTTGCTCATAGCTCCCGCCAACCTTGTACCAGACCTGCACCACGGCGACAGGCGCGCGGTGATCTTCTTGCACCACGAGCTTCAGGCCATTGGACAGCAAGTATTCCGTGGTGCGCCCAGCCGCTTCGGCCGTGAGTGAGCACGTCCCAGCGAGGAGCGTGATCCAGAGTTTGAGCAAAGGGCGCGGGCGGTTAACACCGGTGGCGGGTGGTAGCATACGAGGGTGTCCTAGCATCCGACGTGCCGCATTCGCCAAGAGAAGTACCAGCATACTTTTATGAGTTCCCTGTTCAAACGATTACGTGAAGGCATCGCGCGCACCCGCGATGGCCTGTTCAACCGACTTGGGCGGCTACTGGGGCAGCGCGAACCCATTGATGCTTCCTCACTAGAGGCGTTGGAAAGCGCGCTCTTAGAGGCCGACACCGGGGTTGCCGTGACGGCGCGCATTCTGTCCGCCGTCAAACTCCAAGCTGGACGCGAGCGTACGCCACTGGTGGAAGTACTGCGCGCAGAGATGGTGAAATCGCTCACGCCGGTGGAACAAGCGTTGGTGATTCCGCCAGGGCTGGGCACACCTTTCGTGATTCTAGTCGTCGGCGTTAATGGTGTGGGCAAAACCACCACCATTGCAAAGCTCGGGCGGCGACTACAAGAGGCCGGACACAAAGTCATGTTTGCGGCCGGCGACACCTTTCGAGCAGCCGCGGTAGAACAGCTTAAAACCTGGGGCGAGCGACTGAGCATCCCGGTCATCGCGCAAGGCACCGGTGCGGATCCCGCATCGGTGGTCTTCGATGCCTATACGGCGGCGGCCGCCCGCGGCTGCGATGTGCTCATTGCCGATACCGCTGGGCGCCTGCACACCCAAGGCGGGCTGATGAGCGAACTGGGCAAAATTCGCCGTGTGCTATCCAAACAGAACCCCGCCGCGCCGCACGAGACCTTACTGATACTCGACGCCACGATGGGGCAGAATGCGCTGCAGCAAGCGAAAATCTTCAACGAAACCGCGCCCCTAACGGCCATCGTACTGACCAAACTAGACGGCACCGCAAAGGGTGGCATCGTGTTCGCCGTGGCTGAGGCTCTACAACTGCCACTACGCTTCATCGGCGTGGGTGAACAGCCGGAAGACCTGCAAGATTTCACCGCCGCCGCTTTCGTCGATGCC
>CAIPNE010000743.1 GCA_903866355.1 uncultured Gammaproteobacteria bacterium | reverse complement strand
TGGCCCCCAGCCTGCGCGACCTGGCGCTGCGCGAGGACAACACGGCGTGGATGCTTGAGGTGCTACAAGAATGGCAGGTTATGCCCCACTAGCAGGCCTAGGGAGTCGGCTACCCGCGAGGGGAAACGCCTTGGCGATGCGTCATCGTTTCGTCCGGCCAGAAGGGGCGGGACATGCCGCACGCCACGGACTTCCACGACCACCCACGTATGCGAAGGCGAGACCAGATATGAAGATCATCGATGAATTGAAGCGCGGCACTAAGGTTTTAATGTTCGATCAGTACGGCACTATCGTGGATATTCAGGGGGGGCTAATTGAAGTCGCGACCCCTTTCCTGAAAGAAAAAGGCTGGGACGGACGGCCCGATGCTTTCGTCACCTGGTGGCGGCGCACGCATTTTGAAAACTCGATGATCGATGCGCTGCTGCAGCGCGATCACATCTCGTACCGTCAGATTGGGGAGATTTCCGTCGCCTACACGCTCGAACGCGCTGGCATTCCACACACCCCGGCCGAAGTGAGCTGGCTGGTTGCACAGATTGAAAAATTAAAGCCGTTCCCCGATGTCCCGGCCGCGCTGGAAAAACTGCGCCAGCGTTACCCGTTGGCCATCCTGTCCAACGGAGACCCAGACATGCTGGAGGCCGCGCGTGCGCATCATGGCCTGCAGTTCGATCACATCATTTCGGTGGCATCCGCCGGCGCTTTCAAGCCGCACCGGTCAACTTACACGCAGGCCGCGGCCCTGGTTGGCGTCAAAATGGACGAGGTGATTTTTGTCGCCAATCACGCCTTCGACTGCATCGGCGCTAAGGCGGCGGGCATGCAGACGGTGTTTATTGATCGCCGCAAGCGACCATTTGGTGATTGGCCGTACCAGCCCGATCTGATCATCGAAGATTTTAAATCGCTGGCGGAAGTGTTGGCGTAACGCGCGGCATTGTTGCCAATAACGGCGCGGCGCCAATCAATAGCGCAAAAATTCCGGGTGGGTGGACACCCGCCTAAGCACCACCCGGAACCTGCGCCAAAGCCCTTTGCGTCTGGGCTGGTCTAGCCAGCCGCTTCGCCGATTATTTGGTGGAGCGCTTAACTGGGGGATGCGCCTTGGGTTGCGGTATAGACGGCGTAAATAGACTGGCTCGCGATCATGAACAATCGATTGCGCTTGGGGCCGCCGAAGGTGACATTGGCGCAGACTTCGGGCAGGCGAATGCGGCCGATCAGCTTGCCTTCTGGGTTCCACACCGTGACGCCGCTGTAGCCCACCGCGCGTCCGGCGTTGCTGGCGCACCAGAGATTGCCGAACACATCGGCACGAAAGCCGTCTGGACCACACTTCACGCCATCGACCATGCAATCGACGAACAGTTTTTGGTTAGAGAGCTTGTTGTCCGATCCGACATCGAGAACCTGAATGTCATTCTTGCCCGCGGGGCCGGTGCTTGAAACGTAGAGTTTCTTGAAATCCGGGGAGAAGCACAGGCCGTTAGGATTCGGCACTTTATCGTCAACGATCACGGCGTCGAGTTGGCCGCTGGGGTCCCAGCGATAGACTTGGGTGGGGAGTTCTTGCCGTGCATCGCCGATCCCCGCAGGCTGGCCAAGTTTGTTGTTGAGCTTGCCTTGCAGGTTACTCTTGCCGCCCAACGGATCCGGCGTGCCTTCGTAGAGTTGCGCGCCGTAAGGTGGATCGGTAAACCAGATACTGCCATCCGGATGCGGTACGACGTCGTTGGGTGAGTTGAGTCGTTTGCCTTTGAATGAGTCGGCGATCACGGTGATGGAGCCGTCGAGTTCGTAGCGCACAACGCGCCGCGTTAGGTGTTCGCAAGATAACTGCCGGCCTTGGAAGTCGAAGCAGTTGCCGTTGCTGTTATTGGTCGCGGTTCTAAAGACGGACACATGGCCGTCATCCTCCAGCCAGCGCATTTGGCGGCTGTTGGGAATGTCGCTCCAGACTAGGAATTTGCCAACGGCGTTCCACGCCGGGCCCTCGGCCCAGGCTGTCCCAGTCCACAGGCGTTGAATGGGGGCGTTAGGCGGGGCTAGCCCATTGAATGACGGATCGACGGCCAGCACATCCGGATCCCAGAAGTAAGTGGTGGGTGCACCATTGGGGCTGAAATCACGCGGTGGGTTGGTGATGGTGCTCGGTGGCGCGCCGGGTTCTGTTTGGCCCATCACGCGCCCAGATCCCAGCGCCACTGCGCCGGCACCTAGCCGGGCCAGAAACCCGCGGCGGCCGATGCCGGTTTCGGGGTTGGGTTGTGGTGGTTCACCGCTATCGAACAAAGTCTGACTGATGGTCGTTTTCATCTAGGGGCGATCCTATTTTTGACACCAAACGGGTTCGATTATTTGAGGGCGCGCGCAGCCCAAGCCCACGCTGGCTTGCTGGGCTAACGCGCCGAAGTCTACAGCCATTGAGCTCCTCACCAGGGTTTATCTTGAGGGGCGAAAGTGGTTGGGTGCGGCGAGCCAGCATTGGCGCGGCCTGGCGGCAGGTGAAGACGACGAAGTGTGCAGACAGGCGGCGCCTTTGAATTCACGCCGCGACCATGCCATGGTAGCCCGAGCCTACCTACTGTGGAGTTTAAGCGATGACTGACTCTCTGCCTGTTAACACCACCACGCTCGCCGGGCGCACGGCTTTCGTTTCGCTGCTGGCGTCGGAAGGTGTGGCGCTGATGTTCGGCAATCCTGGCACCACCGAACTCGCCATCATGCAGGCGCTCACGGAGCAGTCGCAGATTGGCTATGTGCTGGGGCTACAAGAATCCATCGTGGTCGGCATGGCCGACGGCTATGCGCGCGCATCCGGACGCTTGGCCGCGTGCAACGTGCACGTGGCGCCGGGGCTGGGTAATGCGTTGGGCGCGCTCTACAACGCCAAATTTTCTGGCTCGCCAGTGTTGGTGACCGCCGGTCAGCAAGAGCAAGGCTTTGGCCTTACCGAGCCCATGCTCTACGACGCGCTGGTGCCGATGGCGGCACCCTACGTGAAGTGGGCGATTGAGGTCACCCGGGTACAGGACTTGCCGCGCATCATCCGGCGCGCGGCCAAGGTCGCGTTAACACCACCCACGGGGCCGGTTTTTTTGAGTCTGCCCGGCGATATTCTTGACGCCACTGCTGAGCTTGATCTGGGCGCACCAACACGGGTGGCGGCGGCAAATCGACCCAACGATGACCTCATCGCGCAGCTGGCGGCAGCACTCCAAGGCGCGCAGCGTCCGGTGATCATCGCGGGCCATGAGTTGGCGACGCGCGACGCTTTTGCCGAAGCCAGCGAACTGGCCAACCTGTTGGGGATCCCGGTCTACCAGCAGACGGTGCCTACGGGCGCGCACTTTCCCTCCGAGCACCCAGCCTATATGGGCTGGATTTCGCGCAGTCAGCCGCAAGTGCGGGCGGTCCTCGAGCAACATGATTTATTGTTGCTGCTGGGCGCCGAGCAACTGCGCATGGCGGTGTTTAATCGCGTTGAGGCGCTCCCAAGCGGGCTGCGCATCGTGCAGATCTCCGAACGCGACTGGGAGCTGGGCAAGAACTATCCCACCGAACTCGCCGTGCTCGCGAATGTGCGGGAGACCTTGCGCGCCCTGAACGCAGCGCTTACCCGCGCACAGACGGCGACCACTCGGGAAGTTGCCGCGCAGCGTTTGCGCGCGCTAGCCGCAGACAACTGGACTGCACGGCGTCGCCGCGCGATCGACGATGGCGTGCAATTGGCCAACGTGCGTCCGTTCGATCCGCGCTTTCTGATGATGCGGCTCGTTGAATGTTTACCACGCGATGTGGTGGTGGTGGATGAAGGCCTGACCAGCACCGCCAGCTTGCTGAATTTTTTGCCTTATCGGGATTCGCAGGGCTATTACGGTCTGGCCAGCGGCGGCATTGGTTTTGCTATCGCGGGCGCCATCGGCATCAGCCTTGCGCTGCGCCCGCGCCCGGTGGTCGCCATCATTGGCGACGGCAGCGCCATGTACAGCATTCAAGCGCTATGGACCGCGGCGAATATGAAACTGCCGATCGTCTATGTCATCGCGAATAACCGAGGTTACCGCATCATCAAAGAGCGCATGAAATCCATGCGCGGCAGCGAGCATTTTCTCGGCATGGATTTTCGGGATCCCGAGATCGATTTCGTGGCACTGGCGGAGTCCATGGGGGTGCCGGCCTTGCGGCTAACCGAGGCGGAGCAAATGGGGCCAGCGATGGCAACGGCCCTAGGCCGCGCGGGGCCAACGCTGCTGGAGGTGATGGTGGCGGACGGCTTTGGTGGCCTGCCGCGCTAATTTAGCGGGCCTGCACTCGCCCTCGGAGGTTGGCCGCGGCGGCGGGTGGTGCGGCTAGCCGCGTGACAGGCTAGCTCCCGCCGCCCCTCAATTTGGCTTGCGCCCGAGGAACAAGTAATAGGGCACTTTGAGGCCGGGGAGGTAGGGCACAGATGCCAGCTGTTCGTCTAAGTACAGGGTCTCTAGGCGCGCGCGCAGATAGGGCAGATGGTCTGCCGACAGGTTAACCCCATCATGCCCAAACCATGCCGGCCATAACGCGCGCTGCCAAGCCGCGTGACGTCGCAGGCCCGCTGCGGGGTGGGCGCGCGAGACATAAAAATCCACCACACCCAATATGCCACCGGGACGCAACAGTGCGATGGCGTTGTCGATGGCTAGAAACCACTCGGGGATCATGGTGAGCGCGTAGGAAAAATAGGCTTTGTCCATCAGCTCATGTGGCCGGTAGTGCGTGACGTCGGCTTCTATTACTTGAGTGTTAGGCCAGTGCTGGGCACGCCTACGGGCTTGGGCAAGTAGCGCCGGACACAGGTCGACCAGCGTCAGCGAGGACAGTGTGGGGATGCGCTCGGCGTAGTACTCAGCGGTGCGACCCGTGCCAGCGCCCAACTCGATCACCCGCTCGCCAGGTGCCAGATTGAGTTTTTCCACCAGTGCTTGACGGCCATGGAGCAAGCGTTCGCGGAAGGCGTCGTAGCGCGTTGCCTGCGGGCCGTAGAAACTTTCCAGCCGCTCGGCGTGGGTGCCGCTCGTCGGTAAGCCTTTTAAGAGTTGACCTAAGACCCGCAGCTCGGCGCCCAACATCACTCAGCCCAACACGTGGGCGATGTGAAATCCCGCGTATGTATGTACCCGGTCTTGGTCCGTGAGCGCCGCTGCCCGCGCGGTGTCAAAGCGCAGGAGGTCCCGGAGTGCCAAGCCGCTGTGTGGCAGGCGGACGTGGTCTAAGTAGTTTGGTTCGGCGTGGGCACTGCGAAAAATAATCCGCGCATCGGGTGTGGCGCGGGCAAAAATGGCGGCCCATTCTTCGGCTAAGGCTTGGGGATAATAGGAGCTCATCCAGTCCATGTGGTCGAGCAGCACAAAGCGCGAAATGGGCGTGCGCTGGTGTTGGAGAAATTCCGTGACGGTGCTGGTGTGCGGCACGATCCGCGCCGCGAGGCCCGCCTTGAGGCGGGCAAACTGCGCAGGCTTTAAATATTCCGGGCAGCAGTCCGGCTGATATTGCCCACGGACATAGACCGCGTAGAAATAATTGTCACGAAACGGCAGGTGGTGCGCCAGAAAGGTCAGTGACTCGCGCACGAAACCGGCAACCCCCGCGTGGTGCTGCGCCACAACTTGCCGGCGCTGCGGATGCGGCACCCCCAACATCGAGAGGGTGAGTTGGCGCGACAGTGCCCAGTTGAGGCTGCGCGTCCACAGTAACGGTGCCACGTGAGCATCGTAGCGTTCGCGTTGCTCGGCGAGTGTCGTGGCGTTGAACAGCGCTTCGATATGCCCCGCCAAGCGGGGTCGCAGCCGTAGGTAGGCGCGGAAGACTCGTGCGACGGTGCCGGATAGACCATGAAAATAGAAACCGCCCCCGCGCTCGCTGAACCACGCGCCCCGCGAGTCCCAGAACTGGCGGGCCGCAGCGCTCAGCACGGGCCGCAGGCAGTCTTGATAGATTTCGTCAAAGTGGGGATGACGGCCAACGCCAAAGATTTGAAAAAAATCGGCGTGGGCGAGCGTTTTGATGCCGGCGAGCTTCAATTCTAACAACGCGGTCTGGCGTGGGTTGGCGTCCACCGCATCGATACTGGCCGGTCCCGCCAAGGCGTAGTCCAAGACGTTACAGCCAGCGCTGGTAATCACCAGTAGGGTATCGCGGCCGGTGAGTGTCAGCGCTTGGCGGTCGACGGCGGGATCTTCCCAGCAGGCGTTGTAGACCAGCGAGCGGGCGTAAATGGCGTCGAACAGTTTCTGATCGATCCGATCATGTAGGGTCAGCGACGGTATCAGGGCGCACTCCTCAGAATTGGCCGCGGGGCGGCCAGCTAATGCCGCAGACGGTATGCCGAGTAGATGACAAGACCACGAAAAATGGGTGACAGGTGTATGACAAAAACTACCGTCACGGTTTTGTCATGCGCTTGTCACGCACACGCAACAGCCGTTGGTCATGGTCAGTGATACTCAAAAAGCGTGGGTTCCGGCAATGCAAAAAGAGCTGCTGATGGTGCTGGATTTCGATGGTTTTCTGGTTAATTCCTACGCGGTGATCAACGCCACGATGGCGAGTTTTGGGCTGGATATCGGCGATGAGTTACGCTTTAAGAATCGCCGAAAATTCCTGAAATATTTCGGTGGCGGCAAGGAACTGCTCACCAATTTAGTGGGTTTCTCCCTGCCGAAAACCCGCAAGCTGCGGCTGCGCTTGACGGAATGCTATGCCGAGCAGGCGCAGGTTTACCCCGCGTATACGGCGTTGATCAACGCCATGATCGCGAACCCCAAAATTCACTGTGGGATCTTGAGTCGCAACTATGCGCTAGAGCCTGGCCCGATCATTCGGGCGGTGTTGCGACGGAGCGGGGTGGCGGAAGAGGAACTGGATTTTGTCATTCCTTTGCCGCCGGGCGTCAAGAAGGGCGAGGTACTCGCGGGCATGCGCAGTTCCCGTTACCGCGATTTGGTACTGGGGGCCGATGAGATTGGCGACTACACCGCCGGTAGCGCCGCGGGCTACGAGTGCCTGATCGGCAGCTACGGCTTTGACACGCGCGAGCGCTTGATGGACCACGGGGCGGTGCCGGCCACCTGTATTTTTGACGACCCCGACACCCTCGCGCTGGCGCTGCGCCAGCGGGTGGCACCGCACACGGGGCAGGGATGTGGGATGCCGTCTCAAAAAGACACCCACCCAGTCAGGTTCGGGCCGCCGCAGCGAGTCCATTCGCTGCTGTCGTAGGTTTCGCGCCACTCGATTATCTTGCCGTTTTCGGTGAGCTCAAACATGCCGCAGATTTTGATCTGCCATTTGCCGCACGTCGCTGCGGTTCCAATCCCTCTGGTCCACGCGCTCGGTGACGACTTTGTTTTCGGGACCAAAACAGTTGCACAGTTCTGAGTGCACGGCCTTGGACAACTGCAGGATGCCCGCGACGATTTTGCGGACGTCGGCGTGACCGAACCACTGGCGCGCGCGGCTGCTTGATATAGATGATGTCGTGCGACAGGCAGGCCATTGCCACGTCGGGATCGATAGCCTCCTAGGC
>CAIPNE010000742.1 GCA_903866355.1 uncultured Gammaproteobacteria bacterium | reverse complement strand
GTTAACCAGACATAAAAATCCTAGCGGACCCTCGGCGTCGGCCCGAAACTGATGCCAGACCAAGCTTGGGATATGGACTAAATCGTGAGCAGCAACGGCAAAAACCCGCTCGCCCACCAAACACTGTCCACCACCCCGAATGATCATGACGGCGTGCAGGTGTTGGTGGCGCTCGAGCGTTGTATGACCTGCTGGGGCGATTTCGAAATAGCGCAACTGACAACCCAGCTGGGCGTCTTCAAATAAAACTTGGCGGGTTACGTCGCGGAAAGGTGCCGTATCCGCCTGTTTATAGGCGAGTACGGGCGTGTCCTCCCAAGTGAAATCGCCGCGATGCCGGCGGTGCGTGGTGATGCTCATGAAGGACTTCCTAACGGTAAATGCTCCGCCACCGCGGCGACGAATTCGCGGCTGCGTGCGGGTAGTGCAGGCCCTGCCGCCAGCAACGCGCCGCCGATCAGTAAAATAGTGTCCGGCCCGTAAACGGCGAGCATCTCGGCCACTCGATCAATGTTCATGCCGCCCGCTGGGACCGGCGCAATCGCCGGCAACTGGCCCCATGGCGCGCGTGCATTTGCGGCCACCGCCTCGCAGGTCTCGCGGCTATAGGCAAAGCGCCCCCCGTAATTTGGGAAGATGGTGGCGTCCGCCCCGAACAGGCGGAACAGTTTGCCGAGCAACAAGGGGGGCGCGATGCGCGCGGCCCCGGCAAGCGCTGGGTGCGCAAGAATGGGACAGTCGAGGTCTTGCGCGAGTTCGGCGAGCACCGGGATCCCGGCCAGCAAGGGGCATAGCAGCACCATGCCGACACCTTCTTCACGCACGATTTTGAGTTGTTCCGCTAACTGCCGTGGCCCACCAGACAGCGAGGGCGCATACACGGTGTGGCCGCCAGTCGCTAGGTTGGCGCGGCGTACCGCTGCTTGGCAAGCCTGCACGCGCGCGGCGAAAGGCGCGTAGGTTTGGTTAGCAATGCCGTGATCATCTTTGATGATATCGATACCGGCCAGCGCAAAGTCTGCTGCCAGCGCCGCCAACGCGCTGGCAGCCAGCCCTTGGGGTTTGAGGGCCGTCATGGTCAGCGCTCGCGTGGGCACCTCTACCCGTTGACGTATCCCCGCCAAGCCGAAACGCGGCCCCGGGAAACACCCCAAGTAGGCCTCCGGAAAAGTCACATCGATGAGGCGCACATCCTCCTGGAGCGAACAGTTGCCAAACAGCATGTTCATCAACTGCCCGGCTTCACCGCCCGTCGTGGCGGTTGCGATGCCGAGTTGCACCGCAAACAGGTGGGGTGCTAGTTGCGCGATGCCTTCAATGCTCGCCACGACTTCGGCGCGCACTTTGGGGTCTGTGACGGCGCTCAGTGGCATTTCAATACTTTGCTCGCAGGCCAGCGCTTGGGCACGGGCTTCGATGTCAGCACTGTCGGCTTGCAGATGATAGAGGGCGAGAATTCTTTCCATACCGGCATTCTAACCGTGAGTGTGGTTCATCGGCGATTAAGCCCGCTCCGCGCAGAGTGATTTCCACACGCCCACTAGCCCGATACGCGGGCCAGCCGAGGCGCTTTAAGGAGCGATGTCATGACGTCAGTGGTAAGAAATATTTTTGGCCTGCAGAAAAATTCTGGTCTCAAGCTGCTGGCGTTAGGTCTGACCTTGGGTGCGTCGGCGGCGGCGCACGCCGACTATTACGGGCACGAGCGGGGTCATAACCGCCAGCGCGAAGGGCGTCACTGCGAGCAGCGCTACGCGCACGGTAACCGTCAGATAGCCCCGTCGTGGGGGCGCCAGCAATTCTACTCGCCGCCCCAAGTGGTAATTTACGCAGCACCTAGGGTCGTGTATCAGTCCGTTCCCGGCTACGGCGGGGGCTACAACTCAGTCCCCGGCTATGGTGGCGGCTACGGCTCAGTCCCCGCCTACGCTGGCGGCTACAGCTCAGTCCCCGGCTACGGCGGCGGCTACAACTCAAACCCCGGCTATGGCGGGGGCTACGCGGCAAACCCCGGCTACGGCGGGGGCGCTCAATACGGACAACCCAACCGCTTGGTGGGCAGCGCGGTGATGGGGGCGGCAGGCGGCTTTCTAGGCTCGCAGATAGGCCACGGCGAGGGTCGCGCAGCGGCTATTGCCGCCGGGGCCGTGGCGGGTTGGGTGTTAGGGGGCAACTTGGGCGGCCAGTAGAACGCAGCGGCCTAGCCGCTCCATCAGCGCG
>CAIPNE010000741.1 GCA_903866355.1 uncultured Gammaproteobacteria bacterium | reverse complement strand
ACCCAAGCAAAGCGGGCTGGGTCTGGGTGCCTACTGCCATGCTGGTGCGGGCCATGCGCACTTTCGATAGCGTGGAGAACCGCGGCTATATTCTGGTGGGTGCAACCCGCTAACCGGGCCCCTTCGCCCGCGACAACAAGGTAATAACGATGAAATTTCCGCCCGCGCTGCGCCTTGGTGTGCTGCTGTTTTGGGGTTGTGTCAGCGCGCACGCCGCTTCTGTGGCACCGGTGGCGGCGGTCCATGGGATGGTGGTTTCGGCACAGCATTTGGCCACTCGAGTGGGGGTTGAGGTCCTGCAAGACGGCGGCAACGCTATCGACGCTGCCGTGGCTGTGGGCTATGCGCTGGCCGTGGTGTATCCGGCGGCGGGCAATCTGGGCGGCGGTGGCTTTATGACCATCCAGCTCGTCGATGGGCGCAAGACCTTTCTCGATTTCCGCGAAAAAGCGCCTTTGGCGGCGACCAAGAAAATGTATCTCGGGCCCGATGGTGAGGTGGTGAAGGGGCTGAGCACCAGCGGTCATCTGGCGGTTGGCGTGCCGGGCACGGTGGCAGGTTTGGAGTTGGCCTTAGCGCGCTACGGCACGCTCAAACGCGAACGACTGATCGCGCCGGCAATCCAGTTGGCGGAACGCGGTTTCGCGCTAGAGCAGGGTGATGTGGATCTGCTGCTCACCGCCACCCAGGCCCTGCGGCAGGACCCCGCCAGCGCCGCGATTTTTCTGTCGCAAGACCGCCCCTACGCGTCTGGCAACCGGCTGGTGCAGCAGGATTTGGCGCGCACGCTGCGGGCCGTCAGCGAGGATGGCGTGACCGGTTTCTATCAAGGGTGGGTGGGGGCGGCGATTGTGGCGGCCAGCCAGAGTGGCCGGGGTCTGATTACCCAAGCCGATCTCGACCAGTACCGCGCGCGCGAGCTACGCCCGGTGGAATGTGATTACCGTGGCTTGCAGGTGGTGTCCGCACCGCCGCCCAGTTCTGGCGGGGTGGTGCTGTGCGAGATGCTCAACATACTGGAGGGTTACCCGCTACCTGAATGGGGTTTCCGTTCGGCGCGCGCGGTGCATGTGCAGATTGAAACCATGCGCCACGCCTACGCTGACCGTAACAGCTACTTGGGGGATCCGGATTTCGTCGACAACCCGCTCGCAAGGCTGCTCGACCGCGCCTATGCCGGGCGAGTGCGGGCGGCTATCAACCCCGCGAAGGCCGGGGTATCCAAGGATCTCTTGCCCGGTGTCGCGCCGCATGAAGGCAGCAATACCACCCACTACTCGATCGTCGACCGGTTCGGTAATGCGGTCGCGGTGACCTACACGCTCAACGACTGGTTTGGTGCCAAGGTGACCGCCACGGGTACCGGTGTGTTACTCAACAATGAAATGGACGACTTCACCGCTAAGCCTGGCGTGCCGAATCTTTTTGGCTTGGTCCAAGGCGAGGCCAACGCCATCGCACCCGGCAAGCGGCCGCTGAGTTCCATGAGCCCAACCATCCTCAGCAAAGACGGCAAGCCGCTGCTCATTTTGGGCACGCCGGGTGGCAGCCGCATCATCACCGCAGTCCTGCACACCATTCTGAATGTGGTGGACTACGGCATGGATATCCAAGAAGCCGTGGATGCGCCGCGTTTCCATCAGCAATGGCTGCCGCCGGTCACGAACCTCGAGCGGTTTGCGCTCAGCCCGGATACCCAACAGCTGCTCATCGGGATGGGGCACGAGTTTGGTGACCCACCGCCGCCTAGTCACTTGGCCGCGATTCTAATCGGTGCGCCCACGCTGGGCGGCAAGCCGGTCGGTGCCAACCGCTATTACGGGGCGAACGATCCGCGTCGCCGTACGGGCCTCACCCTAGGCTACTAAGTGGGTGTGTCCGCAGGCTAGCCAGTGCAATGCAGCCTTCCGCCGGACGGTGCTGGCCATGGCACCATTTAGGCGATTAGACTCAGCGCATGAAGCGCCCGCCTATCTACCTTGCTTGGCTACTCATTTTGCTGATGCCGATCACGCTGATGGCGAGCCCGCATGCAGCGGTGAGCCCTGCGCACTGCCAACCCGCAGACGCGCCTGCCGGGCAAACCCACGCGGGCCATCTAGGTTCGCAGGACCACGAGGTGCCTAGTCCTGGGCACTGCGCGCATCATTGCCACTGCGCAGCCAGCTGCAGCGCGCCGGCCTTATTGTCCGGCTTCGCCTGGGCCAATCTGCAAACTGTTGCCAGTTCTCACCCCCCCGCGACCCATTGGCGCCGGTGTGACAGCCAGCGCGTCTCCCAGCCCTTTCGTCCGCCCATTTTCGCTCTTAGCTAAGCCCAGCGACCGTCGTGGGACGGGGTACTTGGGACGTCCATTGACCGCACCGCGGCCGGTGGTATGGCGCAATTTTGACAGCTGAAAATGAGGAGAATTCTATGCCCTTAAGCATAGCTTGGGTGCGCGCTGGGCTAGTCCTGGGTGCGTGCGTGTTGGCCGGTTGCACCGCTTTGCCAGCCCAGCGTGGGCTGACGGACGTCCACCAACTCGTCGCCGCGCGCGGGGAGCCAGTCCCCACAATGCCCGTTAACGGGACTCAGTCACTGGTCCATGAGTGGCTGGAACAACCCCTCACGCTGCGCAGTGCCACTGCTGTGGCGCTGCTGAACAATCCGCTGATGGACGCGGAATACGCCCGCCTAGGCTTGGCCAGTGCCGATCTCTATGACGCTGGCCGTTTATCCAATCCGCGAATTTCCGGCGCCTTGGGCATTCCCACCGGTGCCACTGGCAGCAATCGCTCGGCTTTTGGTGTGGTGCAGAGTTTTACCGAACTGCTTTGGTTACCGGCGCGCAGCCGCTTGGCCACAGCGGAATTCGAACACGCCCAGATCCTCTCCGGGCAGGCCATTTTCGTGTTTGAAAGGTCGCTCGAGCAGACTTGGATCACGCTAGTGGGCGCCCGCCAGCTGGCGAGCGTCGAAAAGCGCATCGCGCGCACCGTCGAGGCTGCTGCCACACTCAGTCAGCGCTTGTTTGAGGCGGGCAATCTGAGCGCTCGCGAATTGGCGGAGGCACGTGCGGCAAGCGGGGTGGCGGCGCTCAGTGCGTTGCAGGCCACGGCGGCCGTACAAGTTGCCTCTGCGCAGCTGAGTCGCGGCATGGGGCTCTCAGCATCCTCCGCGCGGTGGAAAGTGACGGAAAAACTCAACCTGCCAACGGCCCCGGAAGATGACCCGGCCACCCTGCAGGCATTGGCGCTGGGCTCGCGGCTCGACTTGTTGGCGCAGCGTAGTGAGACGACCCGGCTCGAGAAAAACCTGCAATTAACGCGTCATTATCGCTATCTGGGGGCCGTCGATGTGGGCGCCACCCGGGAACACGACACCGATGGCGTGCGGACTGTAGGACCTAACCTTGAACTCGAGGTGCCGGTCTTTAATCACGGCGCTGGCAAGGTCTTGCGCGCGCAGGCCCAGGCCGAACTCGCTGCGAGCAAGCTCGCCGAGCTAGAGCTCGGTATCGCCCACGAAGTGGCGACGCTGGCCGCGCGGGCGGCTACTTTGCGCGCACAGGCAGACCTGTTGCGTGAGCAAATTATGCCGCAGCGCGAGCTGGTGGTGAGGCGTCTGCAAGAGGAAGTGAATTTCATGATTCAAGGTCCTTTTACGCTGCTGCGGGCGCGCCAAGAGGCTTGGGCTGCGGCCCGAGATTATCTGGTGACACTCCGCGACTATTGGCTGGTGCGCAGTGAGTTGACGCAAGCCGTGGGCACCCGCCTGCCGAGCGCCGATGCCCTGCCTGCCACCATTGCTTCCCCAGCCCCAGCCCCAGCCCCGACGCCGACGCCGACGCCGACGCCGACGCCGACGCCGAGCCCCACGCAACACAACCACGGAGATCACTCATGATTTCACGCAGAACATTACTGTCGTTGAGCGTACTAGGCGGCTTGGGCAGCGCGCTAACCGGGACCCGTTTGAAGGCTGCCGAAGTGCTGCCGACGGCGAGCACGGCCGTCGCCCCTAGCGTGCCGGTGCGCACCCTAAACGGCTGGACGCTACCGCATCGCTTGCATGAGGGGGTGAAAGAATTTCATTTGGTAGCGGAAGAAGTGGATCACGAATTCGCGCCAGGATGCCGGGCCAAATGTTGGGGCTATAACGGCAGTACGCCCGGGCCAACGTTAGAAGCGGTTGAGGGCGACCGTGTGCGGTTGCTGGTCACCAATCGGTTGGGCGAGCCGACCTCGGTGCACTGGCACGGCATCCTGTTGCCCAGTGGGATGGACGGCGTGAGCGGTCTCACTCAAGCGCCCATCGCCCCGGGCGAGACGTTTGTTTACGAGTTCACGTTGCGCCAGCATGGCACGCATCTCTACCACCCTCACGCTGACGAAATGGTGCAGATGAGTTTCGGCATGATGGGATTGTTCATCATTCATCCCCGTGCCGGCGAGGAGCAACGTATCGACCGGGATTACGCCCTGGTGTTGCACAACTGGGCCTTGCATCCGGGCACTTATCGGCCAGATCCCTCGGTGATGACCAACTTCGATCTGTGGACCATGAACAGCAAAGTCTTCCCGGCCATCGAGCCCCTCGTGGCGCGCAGCGGCGAGCGGGTGCGCATTCGCGTGGGCAATCTTTCCATGCACGAACACCCCATCCATCTCCACGGCACGCAATTTCTGGTGACCGGTGGTGACGGGGGACGTTGGCCCGAGTCGCAGTGGCGATCGGAGGTGACGGAAGTGGTGGGCGTTGGACAAACGCGTGATATTGAATTCACGGCCGTGCCCGGCGACTGGGCGTTTCATTGCCATAAATCCCACCACACGATGAATGCGATGGGCCATGAGGTGCCCAATATGGTGGGCGTCGATCAATCTGAGGTGGGCGAAGAAATTCGGGCGCTGTTGCCCGGTTATATGCCGATGGGCCGCGAGGGAATGAGCGAGCACAGCGCGCATGTCGCGATGGGCATGATGAAGGGGCCCGCCAATACTTTGCCCATGATGATGGGTAAGGGCCCCCATGGGCCGTTGGAAATGGGCGGTATGTTCACGGTGCTCAAGGTGCGCAACGACCTGGCTACCGGCGACTATCGGGATCCTGGCTGGTATCAGCATCCGCCCGGGACCACGGCCCGGCGGGTGAGCAAAGATCCCAATTTTGGTACGCCTATCCGACGTCCCCCAACGCTTGCATAAGGGTTGACCGCCGCCTCGGATGCCGCGCGGTCAGCGTCGTCTGGGTTTAACCCCGTCCGCGGCAAACCTGCCGATGGTCGCTGGCGGAGAACCAGCAAGCTAGACGCCCGACGTGGCGAGCTGCGGGTGGTCTTTGGGAAGGACGGGGCATATTTTCATCAAAGAATGAGAGTCTTGCCCCTATACTGCGCGCCCCGATGCTGGCCGTCGGGGGTGATCGTCACGGTGTCAGGGAGTCCGTCTAGCGCGACCTGCGGCCCCGCACCATCCATTACGCATAGCCCCCCGCGCCACCCCCGGCGCTAGCGGGTCGCCGAGAGGAGTCTCCATGGAATATTCCCGCCGCTTCAAGTTCCTCGTGTGCGCCCCTGGTTTTGACGATGACTCCGATCTCGAAGGCGCGCGCCTGCAACAAATTATTCGCGAGATCGAGGAAGACGGTTATCAGGTTTTGCGGGCACGCCGCGATGACGACGCCGAACTCGTGGTGCGCACCGATGCCGCCATCGGCTGTCTTATCGTGGACTGGGGACGCAAGGGGCTGCAGGGCAAGGCCGCGCAACTCATTTCGCTCACCCGTAAACGCGGCTTAGATGTGCCGGTCATCGTGCTGGTGCGGCGCCACCGCCTAGAAGACATCCCGGTGGAGGTGCTGGACGACGTCGATGGCTTTGTCTTCCTAGCCGAGGAAACGCCGGATTTCATCGCCAAAAATCTGGTGTCGCGACTGCGCCAATATGCAGAGAGTCTGAAGACCCCATTTTTTGGCGCGCTGGTGGATTACGCCGAGCAGGGCAACATGCTGTGGACCTGCCCAGGCCACAACGGCGGCATGTTCTATCGACGCAGCCCCATCGGACGCATTTTTGTGGAGCATTTGGGCGAGGCGATATTTCGGGACGATT
>CAIPNE010000740.1 GCA_903866355.1 uncultured Gammaproteobacteria bacterium | reverse complement strand
GAACATAGGTCTTAATGACGTCTGCATCGGTCGCGGTAAAAACCACGCGTGGGGTCAGTCCTCGGTCCCGGAAAGCTTCGTCGAGCTGCGAACGACCCGTAAAACCAAAAACGTAAGTGACCAGCGGATAGGCTGCCACTGCCTCCAGCGTCAGCGTTTTTAGCTGCGTTAAAGGGTGTCCTGGTGGCACGATAATGCTGCGATTCCAGCGATAGCAGGGCAGCATGACGAGATTATCGAACAGCTCCAAGGCTTCGGTGGCGATCGCGAAATCGACGTTATGCTTGGAGGCGAGTTCGGCAATCTGCAGCGGCGAACCCTGATGCATGTGCAAAGAAACTTCCGGGTATTTGGCCGCGAAGGTCTTGATAATCGGCGGCAACACGTAGCGCGCTTGGGTATGGGTCGTGGCGATCGACAAGCTGCCGCGACGCTGGTCGCTGTGCTCCTTGGCCAGCCGCTTAATGTTCTCCACTTCGGCCAAAATTTTACCGGCCAGGGTGATGATAGCCGCGCCGGCCGTGGTCACCGCGGTAAGCTGCTTACCGCTGCGCAAAAAAATTTGCACGGCGAGTTCGTCTTCCAGCATGCGGATTTGTTTACTCACCCCGGGCTGCGAGGTGTAGAGCCACTCGGCGGTAGCGGAGACGTTGAGATCGTGCCGCGCCACCTCCCAGATATAACGGAGCTGCTGGAGTTTCATCGCGACAACGGCCTCTTTTTTTGGTGCAACGCCACGGTGTTTGCCGACATGCTGCTAATCCAAGGCCAAGCCCGACAGCACCCGTGCGTAGAGCTCGCGCACCGGCAACTCCCACTCGGCGGGGTTCAGCGTTGCCAACTGATCTTCCAGCCGCCGCGCAAACAAATCCTGTACCCGATAACTCGCCCGCCGACGCATGGCCTGTACCGGATCCCGGCAGGCCGCAACCCACGCTGCGTGGGCGCTCAGAGCATCTTCCAGTTCCAGCAGGCCCTGTCCCGTGTCAACCGAGACACTTAGCACAGGCACCGTCCAACCCACTGCGCGGTGCGCCCCGAAACGCACTGTGGAGGCGAGGGTTTCGCGCATTTTAGGTGCGCCGGCCAAATCGCTTTTGGAGATAACGATGATGTCGGCCACTTCCAATATGCCGGCTTTCAAGGCTTGAATGGCGTCGCCGGTCTCGGGCTGCATGAGCAATACCACGGTGTCTACCAGCGCCTTCACCGCGTGCTCGGCCTGACCGACACCGACCGTTTCCAGCACGATTTCGTCAAAGCCGTGGGCCTCCATGGCACACAGGATGTCGGCCACGTTATTGCACATACCGTCTTGGGCATCGCGGCTGGACACTGACCGCATGAACACTCGCGGGTCGTTGGAGGCGGCATCCATGCGAATACGATCGCCCAGAATAGCGCCCCGGCTGTAGGGGCTGGCGGGGTCCACCGCCAGCACCGCCACGCTGGTGCCACGCGCAGCGCGGCGCTCTACCAGTTTACCCACCAAGGTGCTTTTGCCGACGCCCGGCGGCCCGGTAAAGCCGATGCGCCGCGCTGTTGGCACTGCCGGCTCGGGCGGGGCGCTCAAGACACTGCGGGCCGTGGCGCTCGCCAGCCGGCTGATGTCGCGCGCCAGTTGGCGCCGCGCGCTCACATCCAACACCCCATGGAGGGACTCAGCTGGTGGCAAGCTGGCGACCCATCTCGGCAATGACATCTTCAATGCGTTGACTGGCGTTGAAAATGCCGGAGGCCCCAGCCTCGAGCAACGCCTCGCCGTCTTCTTGGGGGATAGTGCCGCCCACGAATATTTTGATGTTACCCCCCTGCGCCTCGCGCAGGCAGCGCACGGTTTCGCGCACCAATTGCACATGGCTGCCGGAAAGGATGCTCAAACCCACCGCATCGACGTCTTCTTCCACGGCAATTCGGGCGATGTATTCGGGCGCTTTACGCAGGCCGGTATAAATAACCTCAGCCCCAGCATCGCGCAGCGCTAGCGCGATAATTTTGGCACCGACATCGTGGCCATCTAGGCCCGGTTTGGCGATCAGAATTCTTTTACCAACAAGACTCATCGTTATCCCTTTGGGGTTGATCCCCCGTTACAGGCGCACCGGTTCTTGGAATTCGCCCCAGTGCTGCTTGAGCGTGTCCACCATCTCGCCCACGGTGGCGTAGGCATGGCAACAGTCGACCAACAAGGGCATTAAGTTGATGTCATCACGGGTGGCCGCACTCCCGAGTGCTGCCAGTGTGCGTTCAACCGCGGCATTGTCACGCGTGTTCTTCACGCGCAGATAGCGTTCCACCACTTTTCCGGCAGCGGCTGGATCCAACCGAAAAACCTCGCCCAATTCGTTGCGTTGCTCGGCGTGGCGGAAATAATTGACACCCACCACCACGCGCTCGCCATTGTCGGTATCCAGCTTGCGCTCAAGCGCGCGCCGAGCAATGCGCATTTGCAAATAGCCATCTTCGATCGCCCGCACGGTGCCACCGTAATCGTCGATTTCCTTAATGACTTTTTCCATTTCCTCTTCCATGCGATCCGTCAGCCATTCCACATAGTAGCTGCCGCCCAAGGGGTCGGTGGTGCGCGAAATGCCGCTCTCATAGGCCACTATCTGCTGAGTGCGCAGCGCAATTTCCGCGCTGCTCTCGGTAGGAATTTGAAAGGCTTCGTCAAACGCGCAGGTAAAAATAGACTGCGCGCCACCCATCACCGCCGCCATATTCTCGATACCTACCCGCACAATATTGTTGTAGGGCTGTTCGGCGGTTAGCGACGATCCGCCACAGACCACGCCAAAGCGGAACATCAGGGCTTTTTCGTCGGTCACGCCGTAACGCTCTTTGAGCTGACGCGCCCAGTAGCGTCGCGCCGCACGGAATTTGCAGATTTCCTCGAAAAAATCCATGTGGACATAAAAAAAGAACGACAGCCGTTTGGCGAAAGCATTGGGATCGCCGCCTCGCGCAACCAGTTCATCCACGTAGGCGAAGGCGTTCGCCAAGGTGTAGGCAATTTCCTCAGCCGCGGTGCAACCCGCATCGCGCACATGGGCGCCAGCGATGCTGATGGGATTGAATCTTGGCGTCTGCTCGTTGGAATACACAATGCTATCGGCAATGAGACGCATGGACGGCCGCACCGGGAAAATCCACGTGCCGCGTGCCACATATTCTTTGAGGATGTCGTTTTGGATGGTGCCGGTAAGCTGTGCCCGCGGCACGCCCCGTTTGTCGGCGACCGCCAAATACATGGCATAAATAATGGCCGCCGTGCCGTTGATGGTGAACGAGGTCGATAGTTTGGTGAGGTCCAGCCCTTCAAACAGCAGCTCCGCTTCGGCCAGAGTAGACAGCGACACCCCAACCTTGCCAACTTCGGCACTCGCCATAGCATCCGTGGGGTCGTAGCCACATTGCGTGGGCAAATCTAGCGCAACGGACAAGCCCGTCTGACCTTGGGCAATGAGAAATTTATAGCGCTCGTTGGTTTCTTCCGCCGAACCGAAGCCGGAATATTGACGAAAAGTCCACAGCCGACCCCGATAGCCATTCTCGAAAATGCCCCGCGTGAAAGGGTACTGACCCGGCGTGCCGATTTTGCTGGCATCGACCATATCGGCGGTGACAACGTCGGGCACCGCGATCCCCGAGGGTGTGCGCTCACTCGGTTGGCTGGGTTCGCGGGGGGTAATCGACGGCTGGGTCATGGTGCGGCTCCCGCAATGCGGGCGAGGACTTTTTCCGCCGCCGCCCAGTGATCCGGATGTAACCAAGTGGTGACCAACGCGGCATTTTCCAACTCGCGAACCGCCGCGGGAGAGCGCTGTTCACGGGTGGCGACGACCAGCGCCTTGAAAGCCCGCATGACCTGCGGCTTACGCGCCTTGATGGGCACTAGAAATTCGCCGCACCAGTCCTCAAACGTGCGTTCTGGGGTGGCGATGGCGTCGGCGAGGCCAACACGTTCGGCAGCAGTGGCGTCCAGCAAATCGGCGCGAGAGAGAAGCTTTAAGGCCTGCGATCCGCCGACTACCCGAATGAGATCGGCCCCCCCGCCCCACGCCGGGGAGATGCCTAAAGTGCCCTGCACGAAGGCAATTTTGGCGTGCGTGGCAAACACTCGGACGTCGCAGGCAAGCGCCAGTTCGGCGCCGCCGCCCAAGGCATCACCGTTGAGCAGGCCAATGACCGGCACCGGAAAATGACGAATAGCGTCTAGCGCAGCGCAGGAATTACGCGCCATTTGGGCCACCGCTGTGGGTTCGCGCAGGCTATCGAATTCCTTCAAATCACCGCCCGCCGCGAAACAACGCTCGCCCGCGCCGGTCAGGGTAGCCGCGCTGAGGGTGTCGTCCTGCGCGTGCGCGTTAAAGACTGCGCCCAATTCATTCAAAACCGCCTGCGATAGCGCGTTGCGCTTTTCCGGGCGATTGATTAGGACCCGTAGAAGATTGTCTTCGCGCGTCACGCGCAGATACTGATAGGTCATCGGTTGCGGGCTCTCGGTACGGGAAGATGGCATATTGTTGGTAACTCGCCGTGCTGACGCAAACCCGGCGCTGCCATTTTGGTGGTCGGCGCTAGCGCTGAGCAGGTGACGCCGGCGAGACCTCTTGGGTCGAGCGCGAAAAAATGCCGGCGGCGCGTCAAGTGCCGCCGGCTTTGGGCATCGCAATGGTGTGGTGTTATCGTTTTTATTAGGAAGCGTCAGACACAACTGGCTGCAAATCCTTGATCATCCTCGCCATCTGGTCTTTCAGCAGCAGCTTGGCCTTTTTAAGGACCTCTAAATCGGCTGGCGGCATCGCGACCTTGCGCGCGTTCCCCTCGCTGATCTGCCCTTTGAGGGAGGCGTATTTGTCGTAAAGCCGGCGAAACTTTGCACTGTCTACCAGCAGGGCGTCAACCGCAGATTGATCGAATTCGAACATACCACCTCCTCAGAGCTGATTGATGAAACATCCGTGACCAACGGTAATTCACACTTTGACGCGCGGCAAGAAGAATCTATTGCATTGCAATTTTTTGATAAAAACTGTTTTTTATGCCCGGAAGCGATCGGTCGCGGCCACCAGCGCGGCGGCAATACCCACCTCGAACGCCGCATGCCCGGCGTCGGGCACGATCACCAGCTCCGCCTGCGGCCAACGCCGATGTAAGGCCCAAGCGGTTTCCATGGGACACACCACATCATAGCGACCCTGCACGATAGCCCCCGGCAGGTGTTGGATTTTTGGCACGCCGTCCAGTAGCTGGGTGTCGCTGACAAAAAAACCGCGGTTGATAAAGTAATGGCATTCGATCCGCGCGAACGCGAGTGCGAAGTCGTCGTCGCCGAAACTCTCTAGCGGGTTTTCGTCCACCAACAGGTGGCTGGTCGTGGCCTCCCACAAGCTCCACGCCCGCGCCGCACGCAGTTGCTCCTGAGGATCAGCGCTGGTTAAGCGGCGGTGATAGGCGCTGATAAGGTCCCCACGTTCAGCTGGCGGAATAACGGCGACATAGTGTTCCCACGCATCGGGAAACAGCGCATCGCAACCGCGCTGATAAAACCACTGCAGTTCCTGTTGTCGCAGCGTAAAAATGCCCCGTAACACGAGTTCGCTCACCCGGGCAGGATGGGTTTGTGCATAAGCCAACGCGAGCGTCGACCCCCACGACCCCCCGAACAACTGCCAACGCGCGATGCCCAGATGTGTCCGCAGTTGTTCCATGTCGGCCACCAACGCCCAAGTATGGTTGTCTTCCAAACTGGCGTGGGGCGTTGACCGGCCGCACCCTCGCTGGTCAAACAGAATGATTCGATACGCTGCTGGGTCAAAAAAGCGGCGCATCTTGGGCACCGTCCCGCCACCGGGTCCGCCGTGGATAAAAACCACCGGCTTGCCCTGCGGATTGCCGCTTTGTTCGTAGTAGATTTGATGCACCGGCGAGACTCGCAGGAAGCCGCCATCAAAAGGCTCGATGGCCGGATAAATCTCGCGCGGAATAATCGACATATTGTCTCCAGCAGGGGGGAATACCTTCGCGTCCATGATGGACCGGCTAACGCGCCAGATTATTGGCTGTTTGCGGGGCTAGATTCAACGTAGTATCCAGCCTCATTCCGCAGCGCCTGTCGGTGCGAAAACAGCTATGCAAGACGCGTTGAACCACGCCCCCCGGCTTTTATTCGTCACCGGCAAACTCGCCGAGAAAAATCTCCGGCGGGTGCTGGAAGAACTTTCGCCGTGCCCATTTTCGTACACCGTGCGGGTGCTCGGCATTACCGTCGCGGCGCTGATCACCACAGATTTTCTCAAACGACGACTGGGCGACATCAGCGGTTTTGATCGGGTCATTCTGCCCGGCCGCTGTCGCGGGGATTTGGCGCAGCTTAGCGCCACTTTCGGGCTGCCTTTCGAGCGCGGCCCCGAAGAATTGAAAGACCTGCCAGCCCATTTTGGTACCACCACTCGCCAGCGCGATCTACTGCGCCACGACATCCTGATTTTTGGCGAGATTGTAGATGCCCCGCACCTGAGCGTGACGCAAGTGCTGCAACACGCAGCCGCTTATCAGCGCGACGGGGCCGACGTCATCGACCTCGGCTGTCTGCCGGAAGTGCCCTTCCCCGCCCTAGCGGACATGGTTCAGGCGTTGAAGGCGGCGGGCTTTCGGGTGAGCGTGGACTCGCTGCGCGAAGCCGACCTCCTCTGCGGCGCGCACGCGGGCGCGGATTATCTCTTTAGCCTCACCGAAGACACCCTGTGGATTGCCGAGGAAGCGCCCATCACGCCCATTCTGATTGGGCGCGATCCGCGTGATCTGGCGTCCTTGGGCCGTGCCATCGAGCAGTGCAACGCCCGTGGTCGCGATTTTTTCGCCGACCCTATCCTCGATCCCATCCACCACGGATTAACCAACTCGCTGTGGCGGTATCGGGAGATCCGGCAGCGCTATCCGCAGGCACCGCTGCTGATGGGCATCGGCAATTTATCGGAATTAACCCACGCCGATACGCTCGGTCTGAACACCCTATTGCTGGGCATCGCCTCGGAGCTGCACGTCGGTGCGGTGCTGACCACCCAAGTTAGCCCCCACTGCCGCTCGGTGTTGCGCGAACTCGCCCACGCCCGCCGCGTACTCTTTGCCGCCCGCGCCGATGAGATGCCGCCGCGACATATCGACGAGGGCCTGCTGGCGCTGCACGACCGCAAGCCTTTCCCCTACACCCTAGAGGAAGTAGGCGAGCACGCAGCCGCGGTGAAAGACGGTAATTTTCGCATTGAAGTCACCGCCGAAGGCATCCAAATTTATAACCGCGAGGGCTTGCGCAGCGCGGTCGACCCTTATGATCTATTTCCGCAACTCGGCGTAGAAAACGACGCCCCGCATGCGTTTTATTTGGGCTTAGAACTTGCCCGCGCGCAAATTGCCTGGCAACTCGGCAAACGTTATGTTCAGGACCAAGAACTGGGTTGGGGTTGCGTGCGGCCGGCCCCAGCCGACAACAAGCTACATTTCGCAGCGGAACGCACCACCTTGGCGGCACGCAAAGCCAACCGGCGCAAACCGCCTACCACCGCCGAGGACTAGCCAGGCGAGCGGAACAGCGTCGGGGGATCAATCAAAGGAGGGATCATGCTGAAAGTTTTTTGTGCACCCGCGCGGTATACGCAAGGGCCGGATGCCACGCGCCAGCTCGGCAGCGAAATCAAAAATCTAGGACTCGAAGGGCCAATCCTGATCTTGGCGGGTGGCAGCGCGGTGCGGTTACTCGAAAAAATTTGGGTAGATACTTTTGCGCAAGCGGGATTGTCCTACACGGTGCTGCCATTTTCCGGCGAATGCACCGTGGCCGAAATACAGCAGGGTCGGGAGGCGGCCGTGGCCTTCAAAGCGCGCCTGATTCTGGGGGCTGGCGGCGGCAAAGTGCTCGACGCCGCGCGCGCGATCGCAGCGGAACTTGAGTTGCCAGTGGTCAACTGTCCTACCGTGGCCTCCAGTGATGCGCCGTGCAGCGCGGTCTCGGTCATCTACAGCCCGGAGGGCCTCGTTGAAGAGTATCGATTCTTTCGACGCAACCCCGACCTCGTGCTCGTGGATACAACGCTCATCGCACGCAGTCCGGCGCGTTTGTTGATCGCAGGCATGGGCGATGCGCTGGCCACCTGGTTTGAGGCCAAGGTGTGCGCCGAGGGCGGCGTGAAAAACCTGCGCGGTGGGGCGTCGACCCGCAGCGCGTTGGCACTGGCCGAGCTGTGCTACAAAACCCTGCTCGCCGATGGCTTGGGGGCGCTGCAAGCGCTACGCCAGCAGCAGGTCAATGAGTCCCTAGAGCGCCTAGTGGAAGCCAATACGTTGCTGTCGGGTCTAGGCTTCGAGTCTGCGGGTTTGGCGGCGGCCCATGCCGTGCATAACGGCTTAACCACGGCCCCCGGCGCGCAGCGCTACCTGCATGGGGAGAAAGTCGCCTTCGGCGTCATCACGCAGTTGTTGCTGGAAGACCAACCCGAGGCCATCGTGCAGGAAGTCCTCGGTTTTTCAAAAAGCGTCGGCCTGCCCATCACCTTCGCGGAGATTGGAATCCCCTACCCCACGGCGAGCTTGCTGGAAACCATCGCCTTGCGAACCACCGTGGCAGGCGAAACTATCCACCACGAACCATTTCCCGTGACCCCGCAAACCGTGATTGCAGCCCTGCGCGCGGCCGACGCCGCGGGCGCGGCGTTTCATCGCGCACAGACCCTCTGACAGCACCCGGCAAAACTTGCGCCGGGCCGCGACCCTAAACCGCCAGTGCCTTAACCAAAGCACGATGCGTTTGCTCGGGTTTCTCTTCCATCATCCCGTGGCCGCAGGCTGGGATAATCTCGATGCTGGCGCGCGGCCAACCTTTGGCGAACTCCCGTGCGCCGCGCACGGGGGTCATGCGGTCGCGCTCACCCAGAATCAAACTCACCGGACACGCCAGGCTCGCGGCGGCTGCGGGGGCGCCCGTGTAGGTATGACAAGCATTGAGATCGGCGAACAACACGCCCGGCCGGGCGGCTTCCAAGCGACGTTTAGTGATCGTGGATATCGACAACCCGGGCAGCTGATGGCCGCCAATTTGCGCGCCGAAGTCGTGGCCCCAAATCGTCATCATGTCGACGGCAGTCGGGTCATTGGCGGCGGCAGCCTCCAGCAGCGGCGCCCCCACCAGCATG
>CAIPNE010000739.1 GCA_903866355.1 uncultured Gammaproteobacteria bacterium | reverse complement strand
TATGCTGTTTCCCAGGTTGACGGGATTGCTGGTCATCGACCTCCACGCGGCGATATAACTCACCATCGGCACTTGGCCGGCACCGTTTTCGATGTCCTCGACCAAAGGAACATCAAAGTAATGAGCCGCGACCAGATCTTCGGCATCTGGATTGTCGCTCCACCAGTGCTCACTCATTCGTTTGACCGCCGTGGCGCGCTCGTTCGCCGGCGTTTTTCGGATCGCATTCTTGAAGTCTTCTACGATTTCAGAAGGGAGGTTGTATCCCGCCGTCGTACTCACGGTTCGGATAAATACTTCACGCCCAAGTTTTTTGATAGCCTCTTGCGTTTCCGCGAGCGGCCTCCTGTCCGTATCTACGAACAGGAAAAACAAGCTGTTATCAATTTCGTCGCGCCAGCGCGGGTCCCTAGACATCAGGTGCGCGAGGGCAACTGCAGTCTTGGCGCCACTGCCACCGCAGCCAACGAAAATATGATTCGGAATGTTGGTAGGCATTTCGGGAACTCCCGTTTTAGTAGAAAATTATCTGCAACTGGCGCCACGCAAACACTGCGGCCACCAGATACAGCGCGAAGAGAATTGCCGGCCAGTGTTTTTCAAAAAAGCCGGCGTTCTTGTTGATGCGAAGCAAGAGTGCGAACCTGGACCGATCAGGTTTCGGTCGGGGTGTGGACTTGATGGCTCCTGGGCGATCGAAGTACCAGCAGTAGTGCCAGCCATCCTGTTTGGACGCGGGATCCAGAATGTCCCGGGTTTTCTTCGGCACCACATTGCCTAAGCTTGGCGTAATTAGCTGGCAACCACCTTCCCAAAGGCCTGTCGAACTCAGCGTCCAGATTGTCTCGTTCGACCATTGGTACTTCGCGAGGCACGCTTCCCGCGATTTTTTGTCGACTTCCATCTGGTCGACGCGGTCTGGGTAGAACGTGGCGCGCTTGCTCCACCAGTGCCATTTACCGACGATGTCGCTTTGCTGCTGTCCGAACAGGCCTTTAAGTCGGGTAGTTCTTCCCCTTGTTAACTTCTTTGGGTCTACATTCGCTTCAACGTCTTCCACGTTGGCGACATTGAATTCCGCCAAGCGCCATTTATTGCCCAAGAGCAATTTACCGAGTAGCACGGAGATGCCAACAAGCACCGCCAGCAGCCCCCAGTAATAGGCACGGTTGCTCGTCCGAAACTCGACAGCGGACTCTGCTTGACCGGCCTCTTGGGTTCCCTCTGCGACAACCCGAATGCGGTGGGTACCTTGTTCATCGATGACGACGGTTTTTTGTCCAGCTTCCAGTTCTCTGGCGCCTACAAACCAACGCAGCCTAAGCCAATCGCCCGAGAGTTCCGCATCCAGTTGCAGAGTGGAATTCACATCGACACTCCGCCTCCCCGCTCCCAGTTCTTCGCCGTTATAAAGAACGCGCGCTTTCACCCGAACCGGGCGAATGGGCACCTTCACGGAAATCGGTGTGGCTTCAATTCGCTGTCCGTTGGCATCCGTGCCGCTGGCGCGGACGACGAAATCGCCATAGCGGGTCCAGACATGGCGCATTACGGAGGTCCCGGAGACCGGGCCCGCGCCATCGCCAAAATCCCACTCGAGATTTTTCACCTGCCCGTGAACGTCTAGTTCCAGGCTGGTTTGCCGCTGGATATATGGCTCGCGCCCGCCCGGCAGCCGAATTTCGAGGCTCGCAGGCTCGAAGTCGAGCAGCACTGGCACTTCTTTTATCAGCGCCGGTTGCACGCCAACGGCCTCCACCCGCAGAACAGCCGCGGTTCGGGCCGGCAACGCCGGTACTTTCAAAGACAGGGCAGCCGAACGAACCGGGCCTACCCGTCGAACACCGACTTGCTGCGACTGCCCAATGGCCGCGCCATTCGCCATTAAAGTGAACTGCACGGTATTGGCCGTCACGCCTTCCACTTCGGCACGAAGCTCTCGGGTGCTGCCGAAGTTCAGGGTGTCGTTTTCGGCGGGACTGGTAACGCGCAGCGTGGGAACTTCGCGGACCACCAGAGTGGCCGCCTGCGCCTCCACGTTGCCGCCCGCCACGCCTTCGCCTATTGCCGTCACGGCATATCGGCCCGGACGGTCGAACGCCAGTTGCAGTTGGGTGCCGGCCCGCCCATCAGTGCGCGCCGTCCCAGCGTAGCGACGTCCGCCAATCACCCACTCAAACGAACGGAAATTGCCATCGGCGGTGGCCGCCAGCGTCACCTGCCGGTCTGGGGTGGCGTCTGTCGGCATGGGGTCTAGCGTCAACGCCAGCTTGGCAATGGTTAGGGCCACCTCGGCAGTGGCGGAAAGCTGTGTACGGGGGTCCGTCACCTTCACCGTCACCTTGCGGTTGGCCGGTACGTCAAAAGCGTGCTCTACCGGGTTGCCCTTGGCGGAGCCGCCATCGGCAAAATTCCATTCCACCGAAGCGCCTGGCAGGGTGGTTAGCGAAAACCCCACTTTGCGCCCAGCGGGGAAAACGGAACCAGACACGGGCAGCAGGTCGTTAATGGCCGGTTTATTGGCGCCCTGGATATAAACATCCACGGCGTCGCCGCCCTCAGCCACCAGAAAAACATTGGGAATATCCGGATACCCCAGCTTCAGGCGTGCGCGCTGGTCTTGCCCCGGCGGCCAAGCGCCAGCCTTCTCCACCGCAACTTTCATGGCTCCGTTGTGCATACGGAACGGGCCGCCAACGACTTTCAGCGGCAGCGGGTGGCCGTCTTCGCCCTCTATCTCCACATCCAGCGGACGCCCCTCCAGCGCTAGCGCCGGGCTGTCACGGAACGCCAGCGTCAACTCAAACTCCTGGCGAGGCACGGCAAGAGGATTCGCGAGCTGAATGCGATTGGTCTGCAGGCGCACCACCTGAGCGTCGCGAATGGATTCTTCGCCGGGCTGGTAGACCTTAACGACATTGAAATTGCGGTACTTCGACTTGAACTGGTTAATGCGATTTTCCAGTTCGGTGCGGCTTACCTTCGAGGCCGGGTTCCGGGCCATTTGTGCGGAGGTTAGACCGTGCCCTTGGTCGACGCCGTCCGTATAGACCATCACCGTCAGGAAGGCCTCTGGGTCGTGTTGCGCTACCACTTCCACCTGGTCCAAGGCCTCGGAGGTGGCTTGGTAAAGCCATGTGCCATTCGCCTGGCCTGGTTCCGGATAGGACTTCAGCACACCCACCATCGAAGATCGGGTCGCTTCGTCCAGCCGCCCGGACATGGTGCGCCGCCAATCGCGGGAAGCATTCCCCGGATCCTGTGCGCTGAATACCGAAACCCAGAGGTCCGCCCCTTCCGGCAGGCGCTCCACGAACCCGGAGGAGCGTTCACGCATCAGTTGCCAACGGGTCTTGCCGGCATCCGGTCCGCGGGTAACCGGCGACAGCATGGAACCGGAATGGTCTATGACCAGAAAGTAATGACCGGGCTTGGCGGATGCAGCGGCATCGACGGCACGAGGGGCCAGTGCCGCCAAAAAAATGCACAGCCAGCCGAAAATGGCTTTCGCAACGCCAAGGCGCATCCCTGTATCCCCACATTTGTTCTTGGATGCAATGCAAAAATACACAGCGTTATCGCCATGCATTATTCCGAAGGCATCTCTATGTCTACCCCGATGTAATCACATCCCCTTGGCTGTGGGAAGTAGGCTCGCAGCAGTAGAAACAAAGTGGGACCGAAAGCCGCTCAGTTCAGCGGCAGATAGCCTGAATAGTGTGCGTAGCCCAGCAGCAGCGCCGCGCCCACCAGCAGCCAAACCACCACCTTTAGCGCTAACTTGAAGAAAAACCAAACCACCGCGAGGACAGCGAGAATGACGATGACACTTGTTGTCATTTTGAATTACCGTAAGGATTATTGAAGACGACCGATTATCGACGAGTACGGAGCATAAGGACATGACCGCAGCCCCTGCAACGCCGAAGAGCACTATGGCGGCCACCAGCCGCCCCATGAAACTCTTCCTCAGCTACGGCCGCGACGAATACGCGGATGAAGCGCGGGCGCTGCGCGACGCCTTGCTGGCCCGCGGTCATGAGGTGTGGTTTGACGAGCAACGCTTGGGCAGCGGCCTGGACTGGGAACACAGCATCGAGAAGGGTTTAGGCTGGTGCGACCGGGTTGTCCTATTAATGACACCCCATTCCGTCCGTCGCCCGGACGGGTTTTGCCTGAACGAAATCGCCAAGGCCATGGAACTGCGCCGGACTATTATCCCGGTGCTCTTGGTGGAGGTGCCTCTGGGTGCCCCCACGTCCATTTGCCGCATTCAGTATCTGGACTGGCGCGACGCGGTACCGGCGGCGGAACGAACAGAACGCTTCGACCGTCACTTGGGGCGGCTTTGCGAGGCTATCGAGGAAGACAAACTGGACTTCGAAGGTGGCCAGCAGCGTCTGCAACACCTGCTCCAGCCCATCGACTTCGACAGTGACGTTCGGCCGCACGTAGCCCGCTTCCAAGGGCGTCACCAGTTGCTCGCTCGCCTAACGGATTGGATCCAAGCCCCTGACGGGCAACAGGTGCTGTGGCTTTCAGCGGCGCCGGGTCTGGGAAAGACCGCCGTCGCCGCCCAACTCGCCCATCGCTGGCCGGCTGTTGTGGCCATGCATTTTTGCGTGGCGGGGCACCAGGACAAGGCCGACCCAGCACGCGCCATCCTTTCCATCGCTTACCAGTTGTCCACGAAACTAGAAACGTTTCGCGTAAGGCTCGCCGCGCTGGACTTGGAGCGCGAGGTACAAAAGAGCGACGCCAAAACCCTATTCGACAACCTGCTGGCTAGGCCATTGTCCGGCGCCATGCAGCGCCCTGAGCACCCCTGCGTAGTTCTGGTGGACGGGCTAGACGAAGCCACCGATGACGACGGCCGGAACCGTCTGGCGGAAGTGTTAGGCGAGGGTTGGGGAAAGCTTCCCGACTGGTTGCGGCTGCTG